>JAILFA010000016.1 GCA_024687125.1 Lachnospiraceae bacterium | reverse complement strand
TAGCATCCACGCACAGGGCTCACGGATTATTTAATTGTACCATTATCAAAGGGTACACTACCCCACCTAATGGTTCATATTTAAGATATCGCGAATCTGCGCGCGTGTCAATAGGTTTTTTGAAAATTTGTTGGAATATTTCGGAAATTGTATTTGCAATTCAGAACTGCACCTCCTACCCCGCCGTTTTGTATCCGAATTCCATCCGGTGCATGATCCAGCCGTTCTTTTCAAAGTCTTCCTGCCCGACGACCTCATAAAGCCCGCGGATCTCCTCGGCGATCTCAGAGCCCATGTAATCCGTATAAAAGAAGAAGCCCCTTTCGCCGCTCTCCAGGGAAACAGCATCACCCGAACGGATCACATGCACCGCAAACGGAATACTCCCGGCAGCCTCGTCCTCAATCATCCTGGTTGCGCGTTTCTCATCCCAGTATTCCGTGATCACGGTCTCGCCGTCATCCTCTAACTCAAAAAAATGCCCCATCGCGTCAAAATGCCAGGTCGTATCCTCGAAAGCAGGAAAGCAGATACGGCTGTCCGCAGCCGTGCAGACTCCGTCCAACGCCGCGTCCATGATATACCCATAGTTCTGGTACTGCCTGTTGTACACCCACGCATCTCCCATGATCTCGTGAGACGTCGTGATCACCTCCGTTTTCCCGACATTGACAGTCTGATAAACAAGCCTGCTGACCGGATCGATCGTCCAGAAGCTCTGCACAAACAGAAGCAGGGAAAGGGCTCCCGTGAGCACGATCCTGACCCATTCCTGCCGGATCAGCACCATAGGAACCGCCGCAGCCAGAATAAAAAGCTGGGCCAGCAGCGCATCGATGTATCTTGGATGATTGACGATCGTATCCACACAGACAGAAAAAACCAGAAAAGCAGCGGCGGACAATACGACCGGAAAAAGCTTTCCGGCATACTCCCTGTACTTCTTCCTGATCACGCAGACCGCAAAGCCAAGCAAAGCCATCGCTCCGATCAGCCAGAGAAAATCGACGCAGAAATACGAGCGCAGTTTCGAAAGCGCATATCCCGCGTCAAAGGTCAGGCCGCCTACCCCTGTTTCCGCCTCGTTATTCACAACATATTTGTACGTAAGAAACCAGAGGAAACAGGGAAGGATCATCGCCGCCCACCTGAAGACATCGTGGATCAGCTTTCTTTTTTTCACGCATTCCGTCAGATAGATCCCCAGCAGAAGAAACGCATACGTGATCACCCCGGGCTCCTTGCAGAACACAAAGTAATTGCCCAGGAGAAAAGCATACAGATACTGCTCCGTATACAAAGTGTACAGAAGGATCGGAAAGACCAGCCACAGAGCCTGATCATTGTAGCTGTACGGAGCCAGACCCGTGATGAACGGCGAGACCAGAAACAGCAGCGTAACCGCAAAGTGCGAACGCTCCGACCGGGTCGGAAAAAGAAAACGCATGAGCTTCCAGAAACCATATACCGCAAGAACCGTCAGAACCTTTGCATACAGGATCTGCCCCATGACCGCGGAACCTGTGAGCAACATGAACAGGATCCCGAAAAACACATAGGGAAACGAAATATGAGAATAAAACGACAGATCCTCAAGATTGAAAAGAGAGGCCGCACCATCCATGATCTCCATATGAAAGGACATGTTGTGGCAGTCCCAGAAAAAGTACGTCTTCTCCTGATGGGTGACGAGCAGCGCGATCACGATCAGCACAGCCAGATACCGGGTACTCCGCCGCCGGCAGATATCACGGATCATTCCGATGAGTCTGTCCTTTTCCCGTAAAAAGCTGATGATCACGACCACCAGGGAAACCGGATAAAACAGGAACACTCCCACAAAGGGGTACAGATCTTCCCGGAATAATAATGACGGAAGCCTCACCACGGCCGGGAGCATGATGATCACGTGGGCGAAGCACATGCCTTTCCACTGCCTTGAGAAGGAACTCCCGCTTTTGTCCCGCAGAACACTGACCGAACATAAAAAAAAGACCACCAGTGTGACCACTATGATCCATCTGGCTTTTCTCCTCTGTCCGTTAATGATCCACAGATACTGGAAGTACAGTGAAAAACAGAAGCAAAGATACGCTGCCGTCAGGGCAAGATACTTTGCATATCGATTGACCGGTCTGTCAAAAATCTTCATGCTCCGCGTCCGCCAGTGCCTCCGCGATAACCTGATCCATATTGTAATACTTATACTTTCCGAGTCTCCCGCCGAAGCTGACGTCCTCCAGCTCCTCGGCAAGCGCGGCATACTCCTCGTAGCGCCTGTTGTTCGCCTCGTCGTTGACCGGATAATAGGGCTCCGCACCCTCCTGCCAGGTCTCGGGATATTCCCGCGTGATGACAGTGCCCCTGAGCATCCCGCCCGATATCTCGCCGCAGCCGCCCGCGCCGCCGTCGGGCCGTCCGAACACAAAGTGCCGGTGCTCGATCACGCGCGTATAGGGTACCTCCGCCGCAGTATAATTGACAACCGCGTTGCCCTGGTAATCATCGATGTCCGGAAGCTCCTCCGTCTCGAACCTGAGTGACCGGTACTCAAGCGCCCCCAGACGGGAGCCGAAGAATTCGTCGATCCGGCCTGTGTAGACGATCCGCCCTGCCGCGTCGCCGGAGCGCAGGCGAAAGCCGCCCACGGCCCTGCTCCGCACGGGAAGGCCTTCCTCAGAAAGTTCAACGCAGTCCGCAAACGCGACGCCTGTCCGCACGTCGATCCTGCCTGCTGTCGCGGGATCCTCAAGCATCCTGCGCGCCAGCTCCGTGTAACCGTCCACCGGGATTCCCTGGTACGGATCCGAAAAATAATTGTTGTCATAGGTAAACCGGAAAGGTACGCGCCGCAGGATGAACGCCGGCAGCTGATCGCACGGCCTGCCCCACTGCTTTTCCGTGTATCCTTTGATCAGCTTCTCATAGATATCGCGTCCCGCCATGGAGAGCGCCTGCTCCTCCAGGTTCCGGGGCTCCCCCGTGATCCCGGCTTCGCGGATCTGCGCACTGATCTTTTCGCGCGCCTCCTCAGGCGTCCTGACACCCCAGAGCCGCGAAAACGTATTCATGTTAAAGGGAAGATTGTAGATCTCGCCGTGATAGTCGGCGATCGGTGAATTCGTGTACCGGTTGAACGCGCTGAAGCGCTGTACGAATTCCCAGACATTCGCGTCCGCCGTATGAAAAATATGCGCGCCGTAAACATGTACCGGAATGTCCAGGCGCTGCTCCACATACGCGTTGCCCGCGATGTGGCTCCTCCTGTCGATCACAAGAACCCTCGCGCCCTCGGACGCGAGACGGTTGGCGTACGTGCAGCCGTACAGCCCCGCGCCTACGATCAGCGCGTCATACCACATATCATTCCTCGCCGGCGCTCTGGTATTTGTCGATCAGGACCAGATCGCTCATGTAATCCATCGCCTTGCGCCTGCCGTTGCGGTTCAGGCGATAATACACCTGCATCACGCGGTTTTCGACGATCTGCTCGCCGAGCCCCTGTCCCCGCTCCAGACTCGTAAAGTCCACGGGATTCAGGCTGAGCTTTTCACACATCTTTATGACGGTACCGTACGCCATGCCCTCGATCCCGCGATCCAGTGCGGTCACCAGCGTGCTGTAAGGGATCGACATCTCAATGGCGAACTGGCGTACACTCTTATACTGTTTTAAGATCTCCTGTTTGAGAATCTCTGCGCGATTGCCGGAAATGCTGTTCTCAGGACCATTCATACTGTACGGAACCTCCTAATCGTCCCGCTGAGACGCGGGGCGAATCATTAACTTCCGTAAGTATACCCCAATCTTTTCAAAATGTCACGCATTTTTTTACGAAATTACGATAACACAAGTTATGCAACACGTGTTATCGATCTGAGATCATAATCCGATCATTCCTACCGGGCAGTAATATGTATCTTTGTTCAGCGGAAAGACCCTGTCCGATGTATCAATTACCAAGCCTGCAGCTATAGGCATCTTATACTGCTCAAGGATTTTGAAATTTTTATCCGCCTTATCTTTTCTCACTCCTTTTTTAATCTCAATCGGGTACAATGTCTGATTGACATCAAAGATCAGATCAACTTCCTTCCGATCCCGGTCTCTGTAATAGTACAGCGTGTTTTCGATCCGTTTTCCCGCGTTACGTATACTCTTAACGATCTCACTGACAACATAAGTTTCAAAGAAAGCACCCGCCATCGGGGATGATTCCAATATCTTAGAATCCGTCCAGCCACACAAAAAAGCACACAGTCCTGTATCCATAAAATACAGTTTAGGAGATTTTATTATGCGTTTCGAGAGGTTATTGGCATATGGCTGCAAGATCATGATTATTCCGGAGGCTTCCAAAATCGAAATCCACGTTTTCACCGTTCTTGCATCAATACCTACTGCATTACCGATCTCTGCGTATTCAAGCTGCTGAGCTGTTCTCAATGCCGCAATACGCATAAACCTTCTGAAATCATCAAGTCTTCCGACGTTTATAATTCTGCTTACATCTTTTTCCAAATACGTGGCAATATAACTCTCAAAGAATGTATCGCGATCAGGCCTCATGATCCAGTATTCAGGCATACCCCCGAGAAAGATTTCCTCAAAAACCTCATACCTGTTTTTAGGCTTCAGATCAATCTGTTTTCTCTTTAATATGTCTATATCAGGCACAAATTCGCTTCCATCCTTTTTTTGTTTCTCACATTCCGAAAACGAATTTACTTCGATCAGCGCGGTTCTTCCTGCTAATGTCTCTGACGCTTTTTCACGGATTTCATGTGTGTTTGAGCCGGTAAGAATATACATCAAAGAGATGCGCGTCCCCTCTTTCACACACTTCAATTTGGCTTCGTCAATTTTGATCTTTATCTCCTCCATCAGACCCGGTGCCTTCTGTATCTCGTCTATGATCACCGGCATGCTGTGTGCATCCAAAAAAAGCACAGGATCATCCGTGGCAAGCATACGCTCCCTGCTGCTGTCCAGTGAAACATATTCATAGTCAGGAAACAGGTTTCTTACCATAGTCGATTTTCCAGTCTGCCTGGCGCCATACAGAGTTATACAGGCATATTCTCCTGCTGCTTCCATGATCTTATGCTCCAGCTGTCTGTGATAATACATATCATATCCTCCCTGCTCTTATTATACATCATATTCCAGCAAAAACAACATTGCATTGTCACTTTTGCCGAAAAAGTCGTATGAAAAACGCAATTGTTCCTGCAAAAGTCATATGACTTTTGCAATTACCTTCAAGTCTATACATCAGATTGCCCCAGGAAGTTCAGGATCAGATGATCGCCCCTCCGGGCCCCAGCAGCGCCTCGAGACGCCTGCGGAATCCGGCGGGATCCGTGCAGCGTTCGCAGGCGTCCCACGCAAAAACGATGTCAAAGGTGCCCGCCGCAAGTACAGATGCCTCCGGCGATCCCGGAACCTCCGCGGCCGCAAACGCCTCCTCCGGATCCGCGAGGACCACATCGATCAGCTGTGACGCGACCTGCGCGATCACCGGGTCGCGTTCGATCCCCAGCATGTAAGATCCGGGGTACAGATATGCAAGATGTGCGAGATTGACGCCCATGCCGCAGTCAATCTCCAGGATGCGGAGGGATGCGCCTGCGGAATCAGAGCCGGCATGACCGGCCGTTCCTGCATCAAGATACCTCGTCACCGCCTCTTCATAGTCGTCCAGGATCCCGATATACGCCCAGGCATCAAAGCCCCATTTCTCCATAAAGCGCCCGCGCCCGCGCTCCATCGCCTCTGGATGGGAAGCAAAGCCCGTACCGCCCTTGTGATAGACAAACGCGTCGTGGCACAGGATCTGCCGATACCCCGCCAGTGCGATGCGTACGCCCAGATCTTCGTCCTCAAAATAGCCGGGGGAAAAGCGCGGATCCATCAGGAAGCCGTCCTCCGAAAGCAGCCGGTCCGCAACCGTCCGCCGGATCAGCACCGCGAAACCTGTGAGGCGCGAACGGTATTCGTAATGCACGCCCGCAAGCGTCCTTTCGAAAGAGAGTACACTTCCATAAGTAAGCGCAGCTGCCAGCTCTCCCGGAGCTCCCGGCTCGATCTGCTCCAGCGCGTTATTGGAGACCGGGCCGACCGCGCCTACATCCTCCGCGGAGTACAGCGCTGCGGTCAGATGCTCCAGCGCACCCTCTGACAGGACCGCGTCATTGTTCAGCAGAAAGATATCATTGCCGGGCGCCGCTGCCGCGAAGCCGATGTTGCAGCCGACCGGGAATCCCGCGTTCTCGCCGTTTTCGATCAGCACAACACACGGTCCGCCAGAAGCGCCTCCCGACGCGGGTGTGCCCTCCCCCGCAGCAGCGCGCAGATCCTCCAGCACGCCGTCCGTCGAGCCGTTGTCGACGACGATCACCTCGTCGCCCGGTACCGTCAGATCCCGGCGCAGAGCCGCCAGGCACCTGCCCATGATCTCCCGGTCATTATAGGAAACGATCAGTACAGAGATCCCGTTTCTCACGAACTCAGCGCGATCGCGAGCTGATCCGCGCAGGAGGTTCCCTTGTTACCGCACTGGTTTCCGCGCAGGATGTCGGCAGCCTTCTTAGCCTCCATCCCCTCAAGCAGGCGTCCGATCGCCTTGAGGTTTCCGTTGCACCCGCCCTCGAAACGCAGGTTGTGGATCCGCCCTTCCTCGTCGAGATCATAC
>JAILFA010000034.1 GCA_024687125.1 Lachnospiraceae bacterium | reverse complement strand
GAAAACGCCATCATCGGCGATATCATGAACAAAAACGTCATCTCGATCAACACGATGACCGACCAGGAGGAAGCGGCACGGATGTGCCAGAAATACGACTTCACCGCGATGCCGGTCGTGGACAATGAAGGCCGGATGGTCGGCATCATCACCATCGACGACGTCATCGATATCCTGCAGGAAGAGGCTACGGAGGATATTGAAAAGATGGCAGCTATCCTGCCTTCCGACAAGCCCTATTTCAAGACCGGGATCTTTGAGACCTTTAAGAACCGCATCCCCTGGCTGCTGTTCCTGATGATCTCCGCCACTTTTACCGGCGCGATCATCACACATTACGAATCGGCCCTGTCCGCCTATGTCGTCCTCACCGCCTATATCCCGATGCTGATGGACACCAGCGGCAATGCCGGATCACAGGCTTCCGTATCCGTGATCCGCGGTCTTTCTCTGGGGGAGATCGAGTTTGCGGAACTCCCGAAAGCGCTCTGGAAAGAGTTCCGAGTCGCGATCCTGTGCGGTCTTACACTCGCCGCCGCCAACTTTGTCAAGCTCATCCTGATCGACCATCTGTCACTGGCCGTCGCGGCTGTGATCTGCATCACGCTTGTTCTGGTCGTTCTGTTCGCCAAAGCCATCGGCTGCACACTGCCGATGCTGGCGCAGCGGCTGCACTTTGACCCGGCGGTCATGGCGTCGCCCCTGATCACAACGATCGTGGACGCCGTCGCGCTGATCGTATACTTCGCGATCGCTACAAGAGCGCTGAACCTTTCACTGTAAGGGAGTTTCTGCCGTCTCGATCTGCGGCACCCCGCCGCTGCGCACCTCGATCACCGGGGCGCCTCTGCCCTCGATATAGTCGCGCGTGATCGTGACACGGCCGATATTGTCATCCTTGGGGATCTCGTACATGATGTCAAGCATGAATTCTTCAATGATCGCGCGCAGCGCTCTTGCGCCGGTCTCTTTTTCGATCGCCTTTTCCGCAATGGCCTCCAGCGCTCCGTCATCAAACTGAAGATCGACCTCGTCGAGGAGGAGCAGCTTCTGATACTGCTTGAGGATCGCATTTCTGGGCTCCTTAAGGATCTCGACGAGCATTTCCTTGGTCAGGCACTCCAGCGGGCAGATCACGGGCAGGCGCCCCAAAAACTCGGGGATCATCCCATATTTCTTAAGATCCTCGGTCGTCACCTGCTTCTGCAGGTTCTTGTCCTTGTCAAATTTGTCCTTGAGATCCGCCGCGAAGCCGATCGAAGTCTGCTTTTTCAGACGGTTCTTGATTACCTCATCGAGATCCGGGAACGCCCCGCCGCAGATGAACAGAATGTTCTTTGTATTGACCCGGGCCATCGGTACCATCATATTCTTGGAGTTGGCACCCACCGGCACCTCGACCTCCGAGCCCTCCAGGATCTTGAGCAGTCCCTGCTGTACCGCCTCGTTGCCGACAGAGTGGTGGTGTTCGTCGCGCTTTCTGGCAAGCTTGTCGATCTCGTCGATGAAGATGATCCCCTGCTCCGTGCGGTCGATGTCATTGTCGGACGCCGACAGGAGTTTGGAGACGCAGCTTTCGATATCGTCGCCGATGTAACCGGCCTCCGTCATCGAAGTCGCATCAGCGATCGCGAGCGGCACGTCCAGAAGCTTTGCAAGAGTTTTTACCAGATAGGTCTTGCCGGAGCCGGTCGGTCCGATCAGCAGGATGTTCGACTTGTCGATCTCAATCTCGTCCTTCTGATCCATCGCGATCCGTTTGTAATGGTTATAGACAGCTACCGAGATCACCTTTTTCGCGTGCTCCTGGCCGATGACGTACTCATCGAGCTGAGCCTTGATCTTGTGCGGTGCGGGCAGCTTTTTGATATCAAAGACGGGTTTTTCTTCCTCTTTTTTTTCTTTGCGTTTTTTGATACGCTGCGAATTGGGGATACCGCCGGCGATATCCCCCATGTTCACAAAGCCGATATTCGGCATTCCGTGCTTATTCAGTTCCTTGAGCAGATCAGGATTGTTCAGAAGCCCGTTGTAATCAAACTGTGCCGCCTGATCCATGAGGCGCTGCATGCAGTCCTCGCAGATACTGATCTTGTTGGGAAGGCGGAACATCTTGCCCGCCTGGGATTCGGGGCGGCGGCAGACAAAACAGATCTCTTCGTATCCGCTGTCCTGGCCGCCCTGATCACCTTGTCCCTGATTTTTCCGGTCCTCCGTCGTCCTGTTTTCTTCCATAGGGTCCTGTTCCCGGCCTTTGCCGGACTCCTTTCTCAGTATCCCCCCTCCCAGAAATACGGGAAGACATAATCATACGGACTGTATCCTCCGCCATAGGGGGATCCCTGGTTGTTCTGCTGTTCTTCCTGTCTGCTGTTGTCCTGCTTCTGCGTCGCGGACGGATCGATACCGCAGGTCTCGGCATCCGAGAGCGTCACATCGATATCCACCTCAACATACCTGTCATTGCTTCTCCGCAGGACCGTCAGTGTCACGACATCTCCCGCACGGTGATATCTCAGCTTGTTCTGCAGAGATTCCATCCCCTTGACAGTCTCGCCGTCGATGCGGATGATGATGTCATCCTCGGTGATCCCCGCATCCTCCGCGCCGGAATTCTCAAACACGCCGCGCACCCTGACACCTTCGATCCCGGTGTACTCATAGGGAACCGTCGCCCCGGAGATCCCGAGATATCCGCGCTCGTCATCCGGAATGACCTCGCGGTTCATCATCTCGTCGATGATCGGCTGCGCCTGACTGATCGGGATCGCATAACCCATCCCCTCGACATCGGTCATCGCGAACTTGTTGGAGTTGATACCGATCACCTCGCCCGCGGAATTCAGGAGCGCTCCGCCGGAGTTACCGGGGTTGATCGCGGCATCCGTCTGGATGAACGTTCCGGTCGAACCGTCGGATAGTTCGATCTGTCGGTTCAGTGCGCTCACAACACCGGTCGTCACGGACTGTCCCTGACCGAGTGCGTTACCGATCGCGATCACGGGCTCGCCCAGGACCAGCGAATCGGAGTTGCCGAGCGTAGCGATGACGATACTGTTTAGTGTCTCATCACTCACATCTTTAAGGGAGACCGCGATCACAGCCAGATCTCTGTCCGGATCTCCGTCGCGCACCGTCGCGTCGGCCTTGGTCTCATCAACAAACTGCACCTGCAGGCTGTCCGCTCCCTCGATCACATGATAGTTCGTCGCGATCAGCAGCGCGTCGCCACTCCTGCCTACGATGATCCCGGAACCGGAACCCACATCCTGCTGCGTATAGCTCTGTCCGTAAAAATTCACGGTCTGCGTGAAATTGTTGTCGATCGCCACGATCGAAGGCATCGAGGATGCCACAACCTGTGTCACATCCGTGACCACCACGGGGCTGGAAGAGGAGATCGTCGTAATCCTCTGTGAGGAACCGTTTCCCGCTTCCTTGCTGCCGGCGATGTCATTTTTCTCGAGCTTTGCTCCGCTCTCTCCGGAAGTATTCCCGGAGCCGCCTGCGTTTTCACTCTGCGCTGCATGCTGCGCCGCCTGTGTCAGCTGAGCCACCTCGTATCCGCCCAGAGCGAACAGGGCCAGCAATGCGACAGCCGCCACGGCGATCCCGATCTTTACACCCAGACCGGTCTTTTTCCGGGGCGCTGCCGGGGGAACCGGATAACTGTCCGTAAAAGCGGCACTCGTATAGCGGTAATTCCCCGCCGGATCCGCACCCGGCTGAGCCGTCTGACGATAGCGATCCGTATAAGAGTTTTCCCATGCGTTCTGAGAGCCTCTTACCGGGATCTGCTCCTCCGTACTGTTATTTGTATAGGATCCGCTGTTTTCCCACATCTTATGCCTCCTCTCCGTATCCGCCGGCGATCCTGTGCCGCGGGGATGCGCTTTTTATCTATCACAAGGCATAGTGTAAGAGGAAAATGTGTTCAAATTGTGAAAACGGTTTGTACCCTTTGTGTTTTATGCAATTACCGCAGCCGCGAACTGCTCCACCCGTTCCTCATCGGCGGCATGGAGCGCGGAGCGGATCGTCAGCACATCCTCGAGGATCCTGCAGTCCTTAAGCTTTTCAAGCTCCTCGCGCATGAGCTTTCCTGCCACAGGCGCCCAGGTGCCGTTCTCGACGAGGGCAAACGTGCGGTTCTTCAGTCCCAGCGCCGCCAGATCGTGCAGCAGTGCCTGCATCGGCAGGTAGATCCCGTTGTTATAGGTGGGGCTGCAGAGCACAACGGTGCCGCTGCGCCAGATCTCTCCGATCAGATCCGAACTGTGTGTCTTGGAAACATCAAAGACACGGACCGTACGCCCGCTCTTTTCCCTGAGCTTCGCCGCAAGGCGCGCGGCCGCGCTTGCCGTGTGTCCGTAGATCGAACCGTAGATCAGGACGATACTGTCCTCTTCGGCTTCATACCGGCTCCATTTGTCGTACTTGTCGATGAACCAGGCAAGATCCTTTCTCCACACCGGTCCGTGCAGCGGACAGATGCACTGGATATCAAGGCCGGCCGCCTTTTTCAGGACAGCCTGTACCTGCATGCCGTATTTTCCGACGATGTTCGCGTAATAGCGTCGCGCCTCGTCAAGATAATCGCACTCAAAATCCGTCTCATCCGCGAACAGCCCGCCGTCCAGCGCGCCGAACGTTCCGAACGCGTCCGCCGAGAACAGTGTCTTCGTCGCGTCATCATAGGCAAACATCACCTCGGGCCAGTGGACCATCGGTGCCGTCACAAAATGGAAGGTATGCTTTCCCGTGGAGAGCGTCTCCCCCTCCTTGACCTCCAGACGTTTGACGGAAGCCGTCTCCGGGAAGAACTGACCCAGCATGGTAAAGGTCTTGGCATTCCCCACGATCGTCAGTTCCGGATAAAGTGCCGCAACGGTGCGGATCTGCGAGCAGTGATCCGGCTCCATGTGGAGCACGACCAGATAGTCGAGCGCGCGTCCGCCGAGCGTACCGCTCAGGTTTTCCAGAAACTGTTCCGAAACGGAGACGTCCGCCGTGTCAAACAGCGCGGTTTTTTCATCAAGAACCAGATAACTATTATAGGAAACGCCCTTTTCCACCGGAAACAGGTTTTCGAACAGTTCGATCCGCCTGTCGCTCGCGCCGATCCAAAAAATATCTTCTCCCGTCTGACGAATGTTTACCATGGATGCTCCTCCTTGTCTGATCGATCTCTTTATGCTGTCCGACTGCTTCTGTCCGACTGCTGTTATACCCGCTGAACCGCGGGTTTGAGCCGCTTTTTAGTGTACCACAGAATCCACGCCAGACACAAGGACAGGCTGAGCAGAACAAACGGCCGGATCCAGAGCCAGAATACATTAACCTCCAGCGGGAACGTGAACCGGATCAGCACGGCAAAGAGCAGCACATGCCAGAAATACACGTTTCCCGACAGCTCCCGGCCGGCAAAGACCAGCGCCTGCTCCACAGTGCCGGGTACCGCACTGCCCTCCTCCGCTTCCGCGAGAGCCAGAATACCGAACACGACCAGCAGTGATCCGAGATAGATCTCCCTGCCTTCGATGCGCGACCATTCTGCCAGAGAAAGAGCTGTCCCGGCAATGATCAGGCCGATCCCGGCACGCCGCGACGCAAGGCGGAGCTTTCTGAGAAGGCCGGTCCTCGACCAGATTCCCAGCCCGGTAAACGGCAGAGCCATCAGCAGCCAGTTTCGGAGCACATACCAGGTCCGGATGCTGATATCAAACAGGCGGATCGGATACACGATCTGGAGCAGGATACCGACATACAGCCCCAGCATCAGAATAACCGTAAACAGCCGGAAGGTCTTTCCGACGATCGGTGCAAGCACAAACAGCAGCATATAGACATAGAGCTCCGCGAAGAGATACCAGAGATGGTCATAAGTGTAGGTATAATCGTACACCACCTTGCCCGAGTGAAACACGAAAAATGTGAAAAGTTCACCCCCGGAAAAGCGGTCCGCAGCCCAGGCGGAAATCGTTTCTCCTAGAGACATACGGGTGAAAAGAGAATAAAGCGTATAGATCAGGTAGACCGGGATTAGTATGGATACGAGACTCTTCAGCCGCCGAAGCGCCTGCCTGCGTACGACGGAGGGGGTAAAGTCCGCCTTCCCGTCCCGAACCGGCAGGAAGTATCTGCCGCTGATACAGAAAAACAGTGGGACAGCAAAGCGTGCGATCACACGCACAATATCTCCGAATTCTCCGGGAAAGCCGCAGTGACTGAAAACAACAAACACGGCGGCAAAGATTCTGGCAGCCTGCAGTGTCCGGTTCTCCGGTTCGCGCACAGCGATCGTCCCGTCACTCATATCTGAGTGCCTCGATCGGATTCATCTTCGCGGCGCGAAACGCCGGATAGATGCCGAAGAACAGGCCGATAGAAGCGGAGATCGAAACGACGATCACGACATCGCGGATCCGCACCTGCGGCGGAAAACTCATGAAATTCGAGACGATAAAGGTCAGGCCGTATCCCGCGAGCATGCCGATGATACCGCCGATCACCGTGATCATCGCCGACTCTGCGAGGAACTGCACGAGGATCGAGGAGGTTCTCGCACCCAGCGCCTTGCGGATCCCGATCTCCCGCGTCCGTTCCGTCACAGAGACTGTCATGATGTTCATGACGCCGATCCCGCCGACGATCAGGGAAATGGCGGCGATGAACGCGACCACCAGCGTCACCACATCCAGGATCCTGTTAAAGGTATCCAGAAAACTCGCAAAGGATTGAATGGAAACGGCATTTTCCCCGCGCAGGCCCAGAACGCTTTCCGTAAGGCGTTTGGCCCTGAGGCTCGCGGGATCCTGTTCGTTCGGATACGGAAAGATCTGATAGGAGATGATCCTCTCTCCGTCCTGTGCATATCCCTGCGTCAGAAGCGTGTAGGGAACATGGACCGCGATATAGCTGAACATAGCCTCCAGCCCGTGGACATTGCGGTAGGCCTGACGGATCTCGGAGTCTGATGATTTCAGCAGGCCGACCACGGTCAGTTCCCGCGTCTTGCCGCCGATGGACGCTTCAAAGGTTTTGCCCACAACGTCCCCGGACATGCCGAAGATCGATACGGCACCGGCCTGCGTCAGCACCGCGACCGTTCCTCCCGATTCCGCTTCGGACTCATTGAAAAAGCGGCCTTCCACCACAGCAGCGCGCTGCCCGTGGACGATGATCTCGTTGCCTCCGGTAAAGCTCGCATTCAGTTTGCTGCGCTCGCCCTGGATCTCCCCAATGGCGGACAGCTTGGGAGATGCCCCGTAGGCTTCCGGGATCTCCTCGCCGATCATGCGCACTTCTGCGCCGGTCAGATACTTATTGGTCTTCTTTGCATCTATGGAAATGGTGATCCCGCCCGACTGGATGTCTCCGAGCTGTCCTCCCACTGTCGTCTTTAACCCGTTGCCGATGGCGAGGATCGTGATCACGGAGGAGATCCCGATGATGATCCCCAGCATGGTCAGAAACGATCTGCCCTTATTTTCTCTGATGCTCGCATATGCGCTCTTCACATATTCCATCGTCTTGTCCGCCTAGAATCTGAGTGCGTCGATCGGCCGCATCTTAGCCGCTTTCCTGGCAGGATGCAGTCCGAAGAACAGTCCGATGAGCGTGGAATACACCGTTGCCATCACAACCACACGGGGATTGACGACCAGGGTGAATTCCAGCAGATGGCTGGTCACCGCGGCGATGGCGATGCCGAGGGCAACCCCCACGATCCCGCCCATCAGGGAAATGATCGCGGACTCCGCAAGGAACTGCACGAGGATCGCACTCGTCCGAGCGCCGATCGATTTGCGGATCCCGATCTCCCGCGTCCGTTCGGTCACGGAGACCAGCATGATGTTCATCACACCGATGCCGCCGACCAGCAACGAGATCGCCGCCACAAAAGACATAAACGTTGTGATCGCACCGAAGATCGTGTCGATCTGATCCGAGATGTCGTTCATGGATGCCGTAAACAGCGCGTTCTCATCCCGTACGCCATGACGGTCCCTCCAGAGTCGTGTTGCCGTCCGCGTGAGGGTATTCATATCGCTCCCGGTCTTCCCGAACAGGATCGCCTGGCTGATCCCGGATTCGACATCGATCCTGGCCATATCCGCAAAGGTGGTATAGGGGAGTTCCATAAAGGCGGTATAATCGGGCATCTGGCTTAACATGGACAGGATCGCCTCACTGAAGTTTTCCCGTATGCCGACGATCGTAAGGGTTTTTGTCTGTCCGTTGTAATTGAATTCAACAGTCTGCCCGACGGCATTCGAGGAGCCGCAGAGTTTTTTTGCATCGCGCTCGGGCATCACACAGACCGCGGCATGGTTTTCCACATCCTCCTCGGTAAAGTAATGTCCGTACAGCAGTTTATTGGCCTGATAATGCTCCAGCACGGAGCTGCCGGAATCAAAACTGACATCCACGGCGGCGCGTCTGCCCGTGAGCACCCCGAAACCGTCGAGGTCATAAGTGGCACCCATCAGTCCCGGAACCGATTCATTAAAAGCCTTGAGATCGTCCGGAGTGATCTTTTCACTCGTCGCGGTGGTATCCACCATCATCATCGCGATGTTGCTCGAAAAACTCCCCATCTCATTCTGGACATAGGCCGTCATTCCGTCCCCGATCGTGAGGACGGCGATGACGGAGGCGATACCGATGATGATCCCCAGCATCGTCAGAGCTGTGCGAAGCTTGTTGTTGCGGATATTGCGGAGAGCGTCCGCGAAATATTCGACGATCATGATCCGGCCCCGGCCGTCTGTTTACCCGGCATCCGGAGTCTGGACCGTGACGGCCAGTCCGTCGAAAAGACTGTCGGTATCGCCCGTGATCACAAGATCTCCGGCGGAAAGTCCCTCCTTGATCTCGGCCTGTGTGCTTGTCGTCAGGCCCACGGTCACGTTGCGCCTGCGCACAACACCGTTGTCGACCACATAGACATAGTCGCCGTCCGCATCCGCACCCACGATCTCGTAGGGAACGATGATCACGCCGTCGGCGCGGTTGGTGTGGATCCTGTTGCTGGCCTCCACACCCAGGATCAGCTTGTCATCGGGATTCTTAATGCGGATCCTGGCATCCACGACCGGGACACCGGTGGCGTTTTTGGTGGCAGAACCGGAGATCGACATGACTTCTCCCTCATAGGCATTGCCGTTCACGGTGATATCCACCTGCTGCCCCACCTGGACCTTGGCCATGTCCGACTTGGCGATCTGGAAGGAAACCTCGACATTGTCCGTGCTCTCGATCGTAAGGACCGGTGTTCCCTTGGCCACTGTCGCGCCTTCATTGACACCCACGCTCGTGACTACGCCGGAAAAATCAGCAGTCACGCCGGCTGCCGCTTCGTCAATATCTTCGATCGTATGGTTGGCGGAGAGCTCCGTCAGCTCCTTGCTCGCCTGCAGCTGGTTCCAGTCACCGCCCGTGAGACGGCCCTGTTCCACACTCTTCTGCTCCGTGAGACGCGCCTTTTCCTCGTTCAGGGCACGGATCTCCTTATCCCATTTTTCAAGTTCCGCGTCATGTGTCAGCGCATACTGTTTATCAGCCAGAGACTGCTGAACAGCCAGATACAGCTGCCTGTTTTCACCGCTGGCGGAAGAACTCTCACTGAAATCCTCTGTCATAAGGATCTGATAGTATTCATCATATTTCCATTCTTCACCGTTTTTTGTGTCATAAGCAGCGGCATAAGCTGCTTCCTGCCCATCCATAACTCCGTTCTGGTCAAGATCACGCAGCGTCGCCTGCAGTTCGCGGATCGTCCCCTCCATGCGCTGGGTTTTTTCCAGTTTCAGGTCATTTAACCTGTCTATCTCGGCCGTGATCTCCTCCAGGCGGTTGTTGATATCATGAATACTGTTGCCCCTGAGAACATCGGTCGACTTGGCATTCTTTTCCACCGCGGCACTGTAGGTTCCGTTGGCCTGCTGCATATTGAGCTCCGCCTGACGGCGCATGAGCTCCAGTTCCTCCGTATCATAGGAAAAGAGCAGATCCCCCTTTTCCACGCGGTCTCCGGCTTTGGGTACCAGAGAAGAGATCGGTGCGGAGATCGTCGCATAATAGCTCTTCTTCTCAGCGGAAGCGACATTGCCGCTGATCGTCACGATCTCCTCGATGCTGCCGTTTTTCGCTTCGATAACGGCGACCGTTGTACCGACACTGTCCGACCCGTTTCCTCTCAGGAAAAAGAACCAGATGGCAGCCACCGCGACCAGAGCGAGCACGATCCATTTCCATTTTCCCTTCTTTTTTCCGGGAATATAGGCGGGTGCGATCTCGTTCTGCTCCGCCTGTGCGGGAGTCGTCTCGTCGGTCTTAACCTCCGCGGGCTTTGTCTCCGTCGGCTCATCCACCACACCGGCAAGAAGGCTCTCCGGGGAACCGGGCGCCGCTGTCACCTCATTTTTTTCTTTCACCTTAGTCTCACTCATTGATCTTTCCTCTTTGCTCACTGATCTGATATGATCCTGCCGTCACTGATGGTGATCACCCGCGGCGCCTGTGCCGCGATCCCCGGATCATGTGTGATCAGGATCACGGTCCTGCCCTCGCGGTGCAGTTCCTTGATGATCTGAATGATCTCGCGGCTGGATGCGGAATCCAGGTTGCCGGTCGGCTCGTCCGCCAGCAGGATCGGCGGCGCCTGTGCGATCGCGCGCGCGATCGCCACTCGCTGCTGCTGTCCTCCGGACATCTCCGAGGGTCTGTGATCCATACGGTTCGCCAGCCCTACCCGGGAAAGCGCCGTAACCGACAGTTTCTCCCTCTCCTTGCGGGACACACCGCGATAGATCAGCGGCAGTTCCACGTTTTCAAGCGCTGTCAGCGACTGGATCAGGTTGAAGCCCTGGAAAATAAATCCGATCTCCCGGTTCCGCACATCGGACTGTTCGTTGTCCGACATGTGCGAAACATCCATCCCATGCAGCATATAGGTGCCGCTGGTCGGCGTGTCCAGACATCCCAGCATGTTCATCAGAGTGGATTTGCCGGAACCGGACTGCCCGATGATCGCCACGAATTCGCCCGTGCTGATGGACAGACTCACGTGATCGAGCGCGCGAACCTCGTTTTCTCCCGGATTATAGATCTTGCTGACATCAATGACGTCTACCAGTTTGGCCATGTTCTCTGTTTCTCGTTGTTGCCTGGCACTAACATTCTCATTCTGCGCCTGTTTTCAGCATTTTTGCCACGTTCTTCATGCTAACAAAATCACCGCGGAATTGCAACCGCGGTGATCCCTGGATTTTATAAAAGTTTTGTGAAATTCTGACCGATCATTTCTCTCTCTGTTTCATCGCCTGCAGCTCCAGATTCATCCTCCTGACCTGCCGCCGCCATGAAAAATACTGGCTGAGCCAGATGATGATGTACACAATGATAAATGCGGCAGTCGAGATCCAGAAGACCATATCAAACAGTTTCATCCATCTCTGCAGACAGGCCATGGCGTAAAAGCCCAGAAGCGTCAGCAGAAAATGGGAGAGCGTGGCTCTGAGAATGCTCCAGTTCTCAATATCATAGAACACGGAGCAGCCCATGGCGATGGCTCCGTAAATGCCGCCGATCAGCAGTTCGAAGGGGGAGATATCCGTGATCTTCAGCGCATTCGGTCCCTTTACGCCCGTAATGTAAAATACTGATACTCCGATCAGAAGACCGGCCGCAAATCCAATGCCGCCAAGTATGAGCGCCTTTTTTAGGGTCTTATTCATGTCTGTCACCCCCTTTGTTGATCTCACTCAGCTTATCCCGAATAGCGCGCACAAATCTTCGTGCGACCCAGGTATCTGAGCCATCTTCAAAGGTGATCCGGATCGTGCCAGTCATACTCAGATCAAAAGAGGACACCTTTTTCAGATTGACAATCTCAAATCGGCTGATCCTGACAAAGGATTCTTCACACAGCAGAAGCTCCAGTTCCTGCAGCGTCATCCTCGTTACATAACGTCCCGAGATACTGCTTATGACTACTCTGCGGTTTTCCGTATAGACGCGGATGATCTCCTTCTGATCCATGCTGACCGCGTTTTCGCCGACGGACACCGTGACCTGCGAAGGCGATCTGCCGGCGCGAGCGTCGATTTCTTTGTTCATGGGCAGTTAACCTCTCTGTCGATCTTCTTTTCTCATCACCAATTATGCCGTAATCAGCGGTTCATTGGCAAGCATGATTTGTCATGGATCGCAAAACAGCCCCCGGGCACCTGATCGGTACCCGGGGGCTGCTTCGTGATACGTCTTCAGCCGGGTTTTATCCCTGCACTTCGATGTGCTTTGCTTCTTCCTTTTCAGGGATGGCCTCCTTTTTCGGGATCGTGACGGCCAGGACGCCGTTTTTATACTGCGCGAGGATGTCCTCCGGCTCGATGCCCTCTACACGGAAAGCTCTCGAGTAACTCATCTGGCTGCGCTCGCGGCGGATGTATCTGCCGTGCTCACCCTTTTCGTCCTTGCTGTCCTTGTGCTCCGCCTTGATCGTGAGCATGCCGTCTTTAAGATCGATCTTGATGTCTTCCTTGTTAAAGCCCGGGAGATCCGCCTCCAGCTTGTAGGTATCACCCTGGTCGATCACGTCGGTCCTGAGCCCCTGCGCGGAGAGCGGGCCGCCGAAATCATTGAAGAAATCACCGAACATGCGATCCATGAAATCGAACGGATCCTCATAGCGTGCCACTTCACAGGTGTTGTTGTTTTTGTTCCACAGTGCCGGTCTGAACATAATGCTTACCTCTCTTTCTTTTTGGCGGTCCGGATATCCGGTTGCCGGTATTCTGAACGGTTTTTGCGAACGCCGGAGGAATGTCTTTCATGAATCCCTCATGTCTTCCTCCCTTGCTCTATTTATATGTTATAGCACGAGTAGAACAGGATGCAATTAAGGAATCATGAAAAGTGATTAACAGGATGGGAAGAAATTATAAACAGATAATTATCAGATCGCCTCTCCGGCAAACTGGGACTGGTAGAGCATGCGGTAGAATCCGCCCGCGGCAAGGAGTTCCTGATGTGTCCCCTGCTCGATCACGCGGCCGTCCTTCATGACCAGGATGCAGTCGGCGTTTCGGATCGTGGACAGGCGGTGCGCGACGATAAAGCTGGTCCTGCCCTTCATCAGCGCTTCAAAGGCATCCTGGATTTTCAGCTCCGTACGCGTATCGATGGAGCTTGTCGCCTCGTCCAGGATCAGCATCGACGGATCCGACGCCATGACGCGCGCGATGCACAGAAGCTGCCGCTGGCCCTGGGAAAGCTGGTCGCCGTCGTCGGAGACGCGCGTGTAGTAGCCGTCCCCCAGGCGGCTGATGAAGTCGTCCGCGTGGCAGGTCTTCGCCGCCTCGAGAACGCGCGCCATGACATCCTCCGACGCGCCTGACGCGCCGAAGCCGATATTTTCCCGGATCGTACCTGTCTTGAGCCAGGTTTCCTGCAGCACCATACCGTACATATCACGCAGATCGCGGCGCTTCATGTTTCTGATCGGGACGCCGTCCACGCGGATCTCTCCGGCATCCACATCATAGAACCGCATCAGAAGATTCACCAGCGTGGTCTTTCCGCTGCCGGTCGGACCCACGATCGCGACGCGCTGACCGGGCTTCACCGTGAGGTTCAGATCCTCGATCAGTTTTCTGTCCTTTGTATAAGAGAAGGACACGTTCTCAAACACGATCTCGCCCCTGTGCTGCGCCGGTACCACAGCGTCATGCGGATCCGGGACCTCCGGATTTTCATCGATCAGTTCAAAGATGCGCTCCGCGCAGGCGATCGCGTTCTGCAGCTCCGTCACGACACCGGAGATCTCGTTAAAGGGTTTTGTGTACTGACTCGCATAGGAGAGAAACGCCGCGAGCTTACCGACCGTGATCACACCGTGCAGGGCAAAATACGCGCCGCCGACACCGATTCCCATGTAGACGAGCGCGTTGATAAACCGCGTCGTCGGGTTCGTAAGAGAGGAATAAAACGTGGCTTTCAGCGAGCACTTTCGCAGCCGCTCGTTGACCTCCGCAAAGGTCTCCTCCTGCGCCTTTTCCTTGCCGAACGCCGCGACCACACGCTGGCCGCCGATCCTTTCATCGATAAAGGCGGTCTGCTCACCGCGCACGCGCGCCTGCTCAGCGAACATCCGCGACGTGATACGCGAGATGAAGAACGCCGTAACAAAGGAGAGCGGCGTCAGCACAACGACGATCAGCGTGATCCAGACATTGACGGAGAGCATGAACAGAAAAGTTCCCAGGATCGTGCAGACACCGGTAAAGAACTGCGTGAATCCCATCAGCAGTCCGTCCGCAAAGGTGTCCACATCCGCGACCACGCGGCTCAGGATGTCTCCGGACGGATGCGTATCGATGTAGGAGAGTGGCAGATGGCCGATCCTGGAAAATGCGTCCCTGCGGAGTTTTTCCACGACACCCCAGGTCATCCGGTTGTTCAGGACATTGACCAGCCACTGCGCGACAGCGAGGATCCCAGCGGCGATACCGATGCGGAGGCAGGTCCTGAAAACCTCTGGAAAATCCACTTTCCCGGGGCCAAGCATAAAGTCGACGACCTCACCGGACAGCTTGGGGATATAAAGGGCACAGCCCACGGTGATGACCGAGAGCAAAAGAGAAAACGCCAGGCTAAGCCGATATCCCGAGATATACTTCAGGATGCGGCGCAGCGTCCCTTTTTTCCCGGTTTTCTGACGCCCGCTCATGAAACAGCCTCCTGCGATGCGTCTTCCATGAACTGGGAACTGTAGATCTCTTTATAGACCTCGCAGCTCTCCAGCAGTTCCTCGTGGGTGCCCTGACCGACAAGGTGTCCCTTGTCCAGCACCAGGATCCTGTCACAGAAACGCACCGACGGAACGCGCTGGGAAACGATAAAGATCGTCATGCTGCCGCTGAGTCCGCGGATCGCGGTGCGGAGTTTTAAGTCGGTGGCGAAATCAAGCGCCGAAGCCGCGTCGTCCAGGATCAGGATCCGCGGTCTGCGCATCAGAGCGCGGGCGATGGAAAGGCGCTGCCTCTGTCCGCCGGAGAGATTGCGCGCCCCCTGCGCGAGAACATATTCCGCTCCGCCGGGTTTTTCGCCGACAAATTCCGCGGCCTGCGACGCGGCAAGCGCTTCCTCTATTACCGCCCGGTCCGCCGCGCTCACGCCCTGTTCACCGGAATCTTCGCCGGATGCTTTCCCGAAGGAGAGGTTCTCGCGGATCGTGCCGGCAAAAAGTTCGACCTTCTGGAAGACCATGCCGATCGCCTGCCTGAGGCTCTGCGAACGGAGCGTCCTTACATCGTCGCCAAAGACGCGGACCGCGCCCTCCGTCGCATTGTAAAACCGGGGGATCAGATGCACGAGCGAGGACTTTCCGGAGCCTGTACCGCCGATGATCCCGACGGTCTCCCCCGCGCGCGCGGAAAAATCAATGTCATGGAGCGCTTCTGCTCCCGCGCCCGTATATCTGAGTGACACATGGTCGAAGCAGACAGCGGGCACATCCTCCTGAGCGTCCGAAGCGATGTTTTTCTCGCCGTCGTCCTCCGGATCCGGCTCGGCAAGTACCTGAGAGATCCTGTCCGCGCTGGCCATGGCACGCGAGATCGTCACGATCAGATTGGCAAACTTCACCAGTTCGATGAGGATCTGCGACATGTAGTTAAGCAGAGCCACCACCTGACCCTGCGTGAGCGCGCCGCTGTCCACGCGCGCAGCGCCTGTGGCGATCAGAACGATGATCCCGATATTGACGACCACCTGTGTCAGCGGGTTCAGAAGCCCCGCGATCGCTCCTGTCACGCGCTGCGTACGCGTAAGCGCCCCATTGACCTCGTCAAATTCGCGGCTCTCCGCCTCTTCCCGGTTAAACGCACGGATCACACGCGCACCGATCAGATTTTCGCGCGTGTGCATGAGAACCTCGTCGAGTCTGCCCTGCGCCTGTTTATACAGCGGCCCGGTCCCTCTCATGATAAGAAAAACGATCAGGGAAAGCAGCGGAATGACAGCCACAAAAATGAAAGCCGCACGCACATCGACACTGAACGCCATGATCGTCGCTCCGGCTATGACAAAGGGTGAGCGCAGGATCAAGCGCAGCACCATGTTGACGCCGTTCTGCGCCAGGTTCACATCGCTTGTGAGGCGCGTTGTCAGCGTCTTTGTGCCGATGGAGTCGAGCTGGCTGAATGAAAAACCCTGGATCTTATGGAAAAGCGCCATGCGGACATTGGCCGCAAAGCCGACCGCGGCGCGCGCCGCGAAAAACTGCGCCGTGATCGCGCTGACAAACCCTGCGAATCCCAGGAGTGCGAGCAGGCCGCCCATCTGCAGGATGACGTCTTCGCGGTGTCCAAGGATGCCGACATCGATGAGACGCGCCATCACAAGCGGCACAGTCAGTTCAAAGACCACCTCCAGCAGTTTGAACAGCGGAGCGAGAACCGTCTCTTTTTTATACTCTGCCAGGTATTTCAGGAGCGATCTCATCCGCTTCTCGATCCTTTCTGCCTAATCACTGATGTCAGAGTCCATGGTGATCTCCACCGCATAGTCTTTCGCGATCTGCTGCACATCCTCGGTCAGATGGCGATAGAGCGCATAGCGGTCAGGTGCTGCGAAATCGATGATCACATCAAAACGGATGCGGCGTTCCTGTTCGTTCAGATAGAAGCCGTGCATCTGCAGGACATATTCATGCTCACAGACGCAACGGGTGATCTCCTCGCGGAGCTTCATGACCTCCTCGTTGGTCGTGTTGACCGAGTAAATCCCGACCGCTGTCAGGATCACGCCGTATTTTTCATAGACCGCTCCCTGGATCCTGCGTGCCAGATTATCGATCCCGGCGGCATCCATCGTATCCGGTACCTCAACGTGTACGGATCCGATCAGCATGTCAGGTCCGTAGTTGTGCAGGATCAGATCATATGCGCCGCTGACCTCCGGGAACTCGCTGATGGTTGCCTTGATGCCCCGTGTCAGCTCACTGTCCGCCCGCGCACCGAGGATCTCGGAGATCGTATCGGAGAGTGTGTCATAGCCTGCCTTGATGATGATCAGGGAAATGATCGCGCCCAGATAGGCTTCAAGGGAAACCTTTGTTGTAAGAAAGATGATCGCCGCGGCAAGTGTCGTCACGGAGATGATCGCGTCATTGAGTGCGTCCTTGCCTGAAGCGATGAGCGAATCGGAGTTGACGCGCCGGCCGACGCCGCGGACATAGGTCCCCAGCAGGATCTTGACGATAACCGCGACCGCGATGATGATGAGTCCGACAGTCTGATACTCCGGAACCGTCGGATTCAGGATCTTTTTAATGGATTCATTGAGCGATGTGACACCGGCATACAGGATGATAACGCCGATGACCATGGCTGTGATGTATTCGATCCGGCCGTGCCCCAGCGGATGCTTTTTGTCCGGCGCCTTGCCGGCGAGCTTGGTCCCGATGATCGTGATCAGCGAGGAAAGCGCGTCGCTTAAGTTGTTCACGGCATCCAGAACGATCGCGATCGAACCCGCCAGGATGCCGATCGCCGCCTTAAAGCCGGCCAGGAGAACATTCGTCAGGATCCCGACCACGCTGGTCCGGACAATAACGGCGGTGCGTTCTGTTGTTGAATTCGGACGGCTCATCTGTTCCCCCCCGTATCTACATTCTGACGAGTTCGTATTCCCTGCTTCCCAGACCGATCGCTTCCGCGTGCTCCAGTGTCTCCTTCCAGTGGACATTGGGATTGCTGTCCAGGAAGTGATCATGATGATGATGCCATCCCTCGCTGTTTAAGTTATCGGACAGCTGGCTGTTCGGCAGCGGATCCGACGCCAGACAGGCATCAACGCAGGCCTGATCGAGAGCCACCGGATCAAAGGACGCGAACATCCCGACATCCGGCAGGATCGGCGCGTCATTCTCCCCATGGCAGTCACAGTTCGGTGAGATATCCTGCACAAGAGAGATGTGAAAATGAGGCCGCCCGGCACAGACCGCGGCCGCGTACTCCGCCATCTTGCGTCCGAGCATCTCAAAAGCATTCTCATTGTCATTGGAGATCGCGTCAAAAGCGCAGGCGCCGATGCAGCGTCCGCAGCCTTTGCAGATCTCAGGGTCAATGAAAGCCTTGCCGTCCGCGCCATAAGTGATCGCGTCCGAACCGCATTCCCTGGCACAGCGTCTGCAGCTTCGGCAGCGGTTCTGATCGACGGAAGGCTTGCCTTCCTTGTGCTGCTGCATCTTGCCGGCGCGGCTCCCGCAGCCCATGCCGATATTCTTGATGGCACCGCCGAAGCCCGCTTCCTCATGACCCTTGAAGTGCGTGAGGCTGACAAAGACATCCGCGTCCATGATCGCCGTTCCGATATAGGCCTCCTTACAGTAGACACCGTTCGGGACCGGGACGGCCACCTCGTCCGTGCCGCGCAGCCCGTCCGCGATCAGCACATGGCAGCCGGTCGTGATCGTGTTGAATCCGTTGATCTCGGCGCAGTCAAGATGCTCCAGCGCGTTCTTGCGGCTGCCCGGATACAGCGTGTTACAGTCGGTCAGAAACGGTTTGCCGCCCGCCTCTTTGACGAGCTCCGCCACCGCCCGCGCATAGTTGGGCCGCAGAAACGCCAGATTGCCGAGCTCTCCGAAATGCATCTTGATCGCGACAAAACGCCCGTCCATCGTGATCGAGCCCATGCCCGCGCGCGTGCACAGAAGCTTCAGTTTCTGCGGAAGTGATATCCCGATCCCGGTTCTGAAATCAGTGAAAAACACCTTTGACTTTGCCATATGCTCCCCTCCGCCCAAAAGAGTATCTACAGCCTGGAATATCTATATCCTGAACAGTGTTGACAGAATGCCGCGTCCGAGGCTTGCTCCGACATTACCGCCGAGCGTCTTTCCGAATTTTCCGAACGCACCGCCGACGTTCTTGCCGACCTCGCGCCCAACCGTGCCCGCGACGGAATTGCCGACTGACTTCACGGCGCGCTTTCTTGCGTTCGATTCCTTCTGTTTCTCGCGCTCCTTTTCGCGCGCTTCCTTTTCCGCAGCCTTCTGCGCGGCCTTCTCCTCCGCTGCTGCCTGTTTGGCTGCCTCTTTTTCCGCAAGGGCATCCGCCGCAGCCTGCTCCTTTTCCGCGATCTCCTCAAGACCGCGGCGCTGCAGGAACTCATAGGCAGAATCGGGATCGATCGCCTTGGCGTACTTGCTGTACAGGATCGAGGACTTGATCACGCGGTCGCGTTCGCTGTCCGAAATGCTGCCGAAGGAGCAGCGCGGCGGCAGGATGCTCACCTTTTCACAGATTCCCGGTGTGCCGTCCTCACTCAGGAAGGAGATGACCGCTTCGCCGGTTCCCAGTCCCATGATCGTCTCATAGGTATCAAAATCAGGATTCTCGCGGAAGCTCATGGCCGCCGCTTTGACCGCCTTCTGTTCGGCGGGCGTGTACGCGTGCAGCGCGTGCTCTACCTTGTTGCCGAGCTGGGC
>JAILFA010000111.1 GCA_024687125.1 Lachnospiraceae bacterium | reverse complement strand
GACCATCCGGCCTTCATTGTCCACGACCGGCATCGCGGTGAAGTCGTATTTCTGGCACATCCGTGCCGCTTCCTCCTGGTCGGTCATCGTGTTGATCGAGATGACGTTTTTGTTCATGATATCGCCGATGATGGCGTTTTCGTCCATGATCAGGAGATAGCGCAGGGCGACTGTCCCCAGGAGGATACGCTGATCATCCACAACGTAGCAGATGTTGCAGGTCTCTTTATCCAGACCGATGCGGCGGATGCGGACGATCGCTTCCGAAACGGTCATTTTGGCGCGCAGATCGACAAACTCGACCGTCATCAGAGAGCCGGCAGAGTCATCGGGGTATCTCAGCAGATGATTGATATCATTGCGTGTGTCCGGATGCGCGTTGGCGAGGATCTTTTTCACCACGTTTGCGGGCATTTCCTCGAGCAGGTCCGCTGCATCATCGGCGAACAGATTTTCAATGATGTTCGAAGCTTCCTTATCTGACAGGGAGGTGATGATATACTGCTGATCATCCAGCTCGAGGTTGGCGAAAACGTCGGCCGCCATGTCCTTGGGCAGGATCCGGAACATCTTTAAGGAATCCTCATCCTCCATGTCATCAAGGATGTCGGCGATATCCGCTGTATTCATCTCCTTCATGCGGGCACGTAGATCGGAGTACTGCTTGTTCCCAAGGAGTGCTTCCAGTTCTTCCCTCGCTTCCTTAAGATCTTCTTCCATAGCCGTACCTCCTGAGATGCTGTCTGAGCGGTCCCCGTTCGATACTCATATATTGCGATAATTCATGGGGGCCCCGTTGCATTATGTTTTTTTGTGTGCTACTATTTTAATGAATCACTGTCTTTTTTGCAAGATTTGTGAGAGGCTTTATGGCGATCGGTGGTATTTTCGGCGCGTATAACGCGGGATATGGGATCGGGTTTTCCGGATCGGGCGGCACGAGCGGTGTCTCCGGTGCGGACAGACCTTCTGTGATCCTTAATCCCGGCGAGTCCACCAAAGTAACCCCGGGACATCGTTCTTCACCGGCGGAATGCCAGACCTGCAAGGAACGCAAATACAAAGACGGTTCCAATGAGAGTGATGTTTCTTTCCAGACCGCGCAGCATATCGATCCTTCCGCGGCCGGCGCGCGCGTTCGTGCTCATGAGCAGGAGCATGTCTCCAACGCCTATGAGAAGGCATCCAAGGGCAACGGCAAGGTGCTGCAGGCATCTGTGCAGATCAAGACGGCGATCTGCCCGGAGTGCGGCCGCTGCTATGTCGCGGGCGGTGTGACAAATACCAAGATTTCCTATCCTAACGAAGAGGAGAATTCCTATGCCAAGCGCAGAAAGCAGATGGATGCTGCGCTTCTTCCGGGCATGAATTTCGATAAAGCGGTATGAGAGAGTTTTCCGAGGTCAAGTTCTTTTCCCTGCAGAAACTGAGTGGCAAGTACGGCGTGACGGTCGGCGTCACGCTTCTTTTATTTGCGTGTTCCATTGTCGAAGGGATCCTTGTTGAGCAGCTGGCGCCGCCCGTGAATCTGGCATCCTTTATCCTGTATGAGATCATCGCTTTTCTGGTGAACATCCTGATGGGTATCCTGGTCTCCGGCAGGACGTATCTGTACATGAACATCATCTATGACCGTCCGGCGGCTTTTGCAGATCTGAGGCAGGGGTTTGTGCAGCATCCGGAAAAAGCGGTGATCCTGCAGATCCCGTTTGCGCTGGCCGCTTCGCTGATGACGATACCGTTGGAGGTTTTCCAGCTCTTTTACTGGGATACGCGGGATCTGCAGGTGATGCAGAACTGTCTCTCCTTCTTCGTCATCGGCCTCGTGGTGTATCTGGCTGTCCAGCTTCTGTTCGCGCAGGTCTTTTTCCTGCTTCATGATTTTCCGGAGCGCCGTCCGCTGGAGCTTTTTCAGGCGAGCGTCAGGATGATGCGCGGTCACAAGATGACTTACGCGCTGCTGTTCCTGAGCTTTCTCCCGCTGTTTCTCCTGTCGGCCCTGCTGTTCTTTGTGCCGGTGCTCTTTGTCATCTCTCAGCTGTATGTAGTTCAGGCAGGTTTCTATCGGGCGCTGACTAAGAAACATGAAGATCATGCGCGGGGTCCCGCGGGAGCGTGGTCGGGAGAGATGAGATGAGCCGGAGGGCTGCAACCGTAAAAGACATGACCGCAGGAAAGCCGATGAAGTTGATTCTCGGCTTTTCTTTACCGCTCTTGTTCGGAAATCTTTTTCAGCAGTTCTACACGCTGGTCGATACGATGATCGTCGGGCGTTTCCTGGGAAAGCACGCACTGGCCGGCGTTGGCTCGACGGGAGCTGTCAATTTTCTGATCGTCGGATTCTGCATGGGGGTCTGCGGCGGTTTCGCGATACCGATCTCCCAGCGGTTCGGCGCAAAAGACGAATCCGGGCTCAGACGTTTCGTGGCGAACGCTGTCTGGCTTTCCGCCGCGATCTCTCTGGCCGTGACGCTGCTTGTATGCATCTTCTGCCGCCAGATCCTGACGGTGATGCGGACCCCGGAGGATGTCTTTGACTACGCCTATCGCTACATCCTGGTGATCTTTCTCGGGATCCCCGTAACGATCTTTTACAACCTGCTGGCGAGCATCATCCGCGCCATGGGAGATTCGCGCCATCCGGTCATCTTTCTGGTAGTATCCTCTGTCATCAACATCGGTCTGGATCTGCTGTTCATCCTGGTCTTTTCCATGGGTGTCTTTGGCGCCGCGCTGGCGACGATCATCTCTCAGGCGGTCTCGGGACTCTGCTGTCTGGTCTTTATCCTGCGATCCATGGAAATCCTGAGGTTCCGGCCCGGAGAAAAGAGGATCGATCCGCATCTGATGAGGATCCTGCTCGGTATGGGGCTTCCCATGGGCCTGCAGTATTCGATCACCGCGATCGGCTCCGTTATTCTGCAGACTTCGGTAAACAGCCTGGGGTCGGACAGTGTCGCGGCGATCACCGCTTCCATGCGGGTCAGCATGTTCTTCTGCTGCCCGTTTGACGCGATGGGTATAACAATGTCTACCTGGGGCGGTCAGCACGTCGGTGCCAAAAAACTGGATCGTGTCGGAGAGGGTCTCCGGGACTGTACGCTGCTGGGAGCGATCTATTCCGCAGCTGCGTTTCTGATCCTGTTTTTCTTTGGAAGAGATCTGGCGTCCCTTTTTCTGGATGCCGGAGAAACGGCTGTGCTGGATCATTCGAGACTCTACCTGATCTTGAACAGTGCCTTTTATTTTCCGCTGGCCCTGGTCAATATCGTCAGATTCCTCATCCAGGGGATCGGCTTTCCGTTCTTTGCCATCCTGGCGGGTGTCTGTGAAATGGCGGCCCGCACGGGTGTGGCCCTTCTGGTCGTTCCGCTGTTCGGGTTTACCGGCGCCTGCTTCGCCAATCCTGCGGCATGGATCGCGGCAGATATCTTCCTGATCCCGGCATACTTCTATGAGATGAAAAAGCTGCGGAGAAGCATGGGAGAATAAACAATCCCTGATCCTGCATCCTGCGGATTAATGTAATGTGCCGCGGTCATGCAGAACAGTTGTCGGTTCATGTATTCGCGTCCGTTCATAGGTGCTTTGTCCAAAAGGGCATCATGGTTCCGCGCGGTCGTCAGACCTGTCGGGGCGGATTCCATGCTCCGCTCAAATATCCCGCCGGTTACAAACGCGCTTCGCTTGAACGGGAGTAACCGGCGGGAAGCATCCGCATGGAATCCTGCCCCGACGACGCTATTCCTCCCGCGCGGAACCAGGACTGCCCTTAGGACTACAATTCTGAGCGGACGCGAACGAGTGGCATGATTTGACCGTTCCGCACAGCCGCGGCATATATGTGGTATCCCACAGAGAGGCAATGATCTTTCGCCGCACCCGAGGTCGGTTCCCGGTTCGATATATCCGCGCTATTTCCACTCCACCGGGATCACATAGTCCGCCTATGAGAGGAGAGACATCTGATCAATTTTGGTTCATTTCCTTCCCCCAGGCTGCTTCGCACATCGCGTTCGATATAGGTGCTGATGAAGGAGACATAAAAGATATCCCGGCGGAAGGAATTGTTCAGCAGCCTCGGCATGCACTGGATCTCATCCGGAAAAGCAGGGACGGGATGGGAAAGCAGAAAGTATAAATATTCAATATGTAATATTGCATATTCATAAATGTGGGTCGAATTTGATCGCTTCGTGATTGCCACTGCAGAGAAAACGGCCTCGGGCGCGGCGGAGAAGCACAGCCGCTCTACGGGATACGGAAGTAAATGCCGCGTATGTGGCGGAGTTTTTTTCACGCGTTAGCAGGAGCGCGGCCACTCAGTATGTGATCATAAGGGCAGTTATGGCACCGCGCGGGAGGAATAGCGTCGTCGGGGCTGGATTCCATGCGCATGCTTCCCGCCGGTTACTCCCGTTCAAGCGAAGCGCGTTT
>JAILFA010000100.1 GCA_024687125.1 Lachnospiraceae bacterium | reverse complement strand
GCAATGGAATTCTCCGCCGGAAAGTGGTAAAATAGAATTTTAGCGACAAGAAGTATTGTGGATATTCATCAGGGAGCATGCATGAAAAATCAGATCCGAAAAAAAGCATCCGATATCGTAAATATCATAAAGACCAGTCTGGCGATGATGATCCCCATTCTGTTCATCGGCAGTGTCACGGTCATGCTGAACGGACTGCCCATACAGGGTTATCAGGATTTTCTGGATCATTTCCTGGGCGGCGCATTGCGCCTCTTCATTCAGGCCGTACAGATGGCGACGATCGGCATGCTGGCACTCTATCTCACGGTCGCGGTCAATTTCATCTACATGAATCTGAGAGAGGAAGGGCAGCGGATCGCCGGCCGGTTTGCGAGCCTCTTGGGCTGTCTTGCCGGATTCATCATCCTGGTGGGGTTCTTTCCGCCCGATCCCGATTTCTCCCTGCTCTCCGGGCAGGGTGTCTTCAGTGCGCTTGTGGCAGGGATCATCGGCTCCGCACTTTTCCGGAAATTTGAGAAACTCTTCGGCGGTAAAAAGGCGATCTTTGTGGAGGGAGCGGATTCCGTGTTCAACGCGGCACTCCATGTGATCCTGCCTCTTCTTGCGGTGGTCATCAGTTTTGTCGTCATAGATTATCTGATCATGGCCCTCTTTGATGTGCAGAGTGTTCAGCACCTGTTCATGAAAGCGGTGGATGCCATCTTCTATCGGATGCACCGCTCCTACGCCAGCGGCCTGCTGTTCCTGATCCTGATCAGTGTCATGTGGTTCTTCGGGATCCATGGCAACAACGTTCTGAATCAGGTGGCGGTGGATCTGTTCACCGAGATCCTCCCGGGTGAGATCGTTTCGAAGAGCTTCATCGATACCTTTGTCAATATGGGCGGCACAGGCTGCATGATCGGCCTGCTGTTTGCACTTCTGATCTTCGGGAGACGAAGTTCCACCAAGAAGCTTTCGCAGATGGCAATCTTTCCCAGCATCTTCAATATCGGAGAGATGCTGGTCTTCGGACTGCCGGTCATCTACAATCCGCTGATGCTCGTTCCGCTCATCCTGGCACCGGCACTGTGCTATACCAACGCATGGGTGCTCACCAGGGTCGGCTTTATCCCGCCGGTCACAAGAGAGGTCGTGTGGACGACGCCGGCGTTCATCAGCGGTTATCTCGCTACGGGCTCCGTCAGGGGGATCATCGGGCAGCTTCTCAATATCCTGATCGCGACCGCCTGCTACGCACCCTTTGTGAGGATCTATGAGAAGAGATCCCTCGATGAATTCTCCGTTGCCTTAAACGAACTGGTCGCAATCCTCAAAAAGAGCGAAGAGACCACCGAAGAGGTGACGCTGACCGAGTGCGAGGGCAAGGTCGGACGTCTCGCGAAGCTCATGGTGAATGATCTTAAAGCATCGCTCAAGGCTTCCCGCGCGGATCTGTCCTCCGACAGTGCGGAGAGTCCGCTGCTCATGAAGTATCAGCCGCAGTTTGACAACGAGAGGAACTGCATCGGCGCAGAAGCGCTCCTGCGCTGGAATCACAAGCGGTACGGGATCATCTATCCGCCGCTCGTCATCCGCCTGGCAAAGGAGAGCGGGGATCTCTACGAGCTGGAAACCTATATCATCGAGAAGTCCGTGAAGGATTCGGAGAGCCTGCGTAAGACCTTTGGTGCGGGCTTCAAGCTGAGTGTGAATGTCACGGTCACGACACTTTATGATCCGCAATTCCTGCGGTTCATCGGGGAGCTTTCCGGAAATTATCACTTAAAGCCCGGAAACATCTGCCTGGAGATCACGGAAGAGACCGAGCTCGTGACGAGCGAGGAGACCGGCGAGCTGATCCGGAAGATCCGTTCCTTCGGCTACACCTTCGCACTGGATGATTTCAGTATGGGACACACCTCCCTCCAGTATCTGCAGCACAATCAGTTCGATCTGGTGAAGCTGGACGGGAATCTGGTCCGGTCGCTCTTAACCAACGAACGCACCAGAGAGATCATCAGCTCTATCGTATACCTTTCGAAATCGCTGAACTTTAAGGTTCTTGCGGAATTTGTGGAGACCACGGAGCAGAAGGAAGCGCTCGAACAGATCGGATGTCTCCTGTATCAGGGCTATCTCTACAGTCCCGCTGTGGACAGGGATACGCTCATCGCCTCGGGAGACAGGCGATGAGCGTGGTTCCCGAAATGCAGATCAAAGTGGGGGACGTATTTACATGGAACCGGGTTTAGACCTTATCTATACCAATGAGAACTGCGTCGGATGCAACAAGTGCATCAATGTATGCAGTGCCATGGGCGCCTGCATTTCCACCGACGCGGACGAGAACGGCAGATCGCGCATCAACGTGGATCCGAAGCGATGCGTCGCCTGCGGCGCGTGTTTTGATGTCTGTGAGCATGATGCCAGAGAGTACCGTGATGATACGGAAGCCTTTCTGGCGGATCTGGCTGCCGGCGAGCCGATCTCCGTTCTGATCGCCCCGGCCTTCAGGGCCAACTATCCCGATGAGTACGAACGGGTCCTCGGCGGTCTTAAGAAACTGGGAGTCCGCCGGTTCATCAATGTGGCCTGCGGCGCGGATATCACCACCTGGGGTTACATCAGATATATACAGGAGCATGATTTCAAGGGCGGTATCTCGCAGCCCTGTCCGGCGGTGGTGACCTATATCGAGAAGTATCTGCCTGAACTATTGCCGCGGCTGTTCCCGGTCCAGAGCCCGCTCATGTGCGCGGCCATCTACGCCAGAAAGCAGATGGGGATCACGGATCGCTTTGCGTTCATCAGTCCCTGTATCGCGAAGAAACTGGAGATCAGCGATCCGCAGAACGCCGGGCACGTGTCCTACAATGTCACGTTTCAGCATCTGATGAAGGCGGTGCGGGAGCGGGATCTGTTCGGAGATCCGGTCACG
>JAILFA010000094.1 GCA_024687125.1 Lachnospiraceae bacterium | reverse complement strand
CGCGGATAAACGCATTCTGATCAGCGTATCGAGCAGGCTGGGTTCCCTGCCTTATCTGGCAAACCCGATCCAGAAGAATCAGTTCATCCTGGACGCGGACAGTAAGGATCCGTGGGTCAGGTGGTGCCTGAGCAGCAGAGAAAAGATGATCGAGGAGTTTCAATTCCGTCGGGAAAGCCTTGTCAGGGCATATGAAACGGGGCTTCTCGGCGACGTGGAGGAAACAAAGGCGGCCTATGATCGCGGAGAATCCCCGTGGTGCATCACCTATCATTTTATGCCGGATGAACTGAAGGGTATCCTTGAAAGAGCGGGCGTGAAGAACATCTCGCTGGCCGGACCCGGTGCCTATGCCAGGACCATCCCCAATGAGATCCTTGTAAAGATCATGAAGGATCCGGAGCAGAGAGAGGCGTTTCTGGACTTCTGCCATCTGTATGACAGCAATCCATATGTATGTGGCATGGGCAAGGACAACCTGTTCGCGCAGGGAGAAAAATGACTTATGAAAAATGTAAAAAATACTTGACAATATGTCAGCGCCATGATAGGATGTATCCATCGATAGATTTACAGCACTGAACGAATTACACTGACTGATCACAGCAATTGAGCATAGCGAAAGAAAGGAAAAGAAAATGGATATGAAGAAGTACAGCTTACCGGTTTACACGAGCATCCTGGTCATCGTGTGCATCACCCTGGTCAACACCGTCTGCAGCTTCACCGGTGTTGTACTGCCGGATATGGTGATCCGCATTCTCGGCATCATCGACCTTGTGGCTCTGGTCATCCTGGTGTTCTTCCTGGTAAGGCTTCTGGCAAGCAAAAGAAAATAAGAGACAGCCGGTCTGAACCGAACGAGATGACAAAGCGGATGCGTATGCATCCGCTTTTATGCTATACTGAAACAACGGCGTTTTTCTTACAGAAAAGGAGCGAAAATGAGCGGGAAAAAACTACCGGTGATCACGATCAACAGGGAATACGGCGCGGGAGGAAGGAGCCTCGCGGCGATCCTTTCCGAAAAACTCGGGATCCCTTATTACGACAGGGACTTCGTGGAAAAAACCGTGGAGGAGAGCGGTTATGACGTCGAGGACGTCGAGCGCGAGGGGGAGGAGATGACCAGGACCTCCAAGGTGCTCAACAACTTTCTCAACGGCACCGTTTCCTACAGCAGTTCGCACGACGCGATCTTTAAGGCGACGAAAAAGGTGATCCTGAAGCTGGCGGAGAACCCCTGCATCATGGTCGGACGCTGTGCGAACCGGATCCTGGACGAGGCGGGGATCGATGCGGTGAGCATTTATCTGCACGCGCCTCTGGAGAACAGGATCAGGCGCGCGAAGGAGCTGCCCGAAAATGAGGGAGAGGAAGTGTCCGCGAAGACGCTGGAGGAACACGACGCGCAGCGACGCACTTTTTACAAACAGTACACGGGATGTGAGATCAGCGACGCGGCATATTATACATTCTGCTTTGATGTCGGAAAGCTCAGCATCCGGCAGTGCGCGGATATCATTCTCGGCATGCTTGAACAAGCGTGAGCGGCCGGGCGGAAAGAAGGGAGATCCATATGAGTAGAAAGATCCGGCAGAGAATATGCTGTGTGTGTACGGCCCTGTCCCTGCTCCTCCTCTCGGGGTGCGGGGGACAGAGGATGATGATGGGAACGGGTGGAACCTCGGGAACCTATTACGCCTTTGGCGGTGTTCTTGCCCAGTATATGAAGACGTACTCGAACTACAGCGTGACAGCGGTGTCAACGGCGGCATCCAAGGCCAACATCCAGAGCATCGGAGACGGCGATTATCAGATCGGTTTTACCCAGTCCGACGTCATGAACTATGCCTGGGACGGCAGCAGATCGTTTGAGACGGACGGACCGTGCCGCGATTTCCGCGTTCTGGGGGCACTGTATGCGGAGACGGTCCAGCTGATCACCATGAAGGAGGATATCAGGAGCGTCAGCGACCTCAAGGGGAAAAGCGTCTCGATCGGAGCTCCGGGCTCGGGCGTGTACTTCAATGCCATGGATGTCCTCGAGGGTGCCGGGCTTACCGTGGATGATATCAAGCCGCAGTACCAGAGCTTTGACGACAGCAAGGAGGCGCTCAAGGACGGCCAGATCGACGCGGCCTTTATCGTGGCGGGCGCACCGACCTCAGCGATCACCGAGCTGGCAACCACGAACGGCGTGTACCTGGTTCCGATCGATGGGGCGCTCAGGGATGACATCATGAAGCTCTGTCCGTATTACGCGCCCATGCAGATCCCGGCCGATACGTATCCGGGACAGGGCGAACCGGTGGAGACGATCACGATCAAGGCTACGCTGATCGTGGACGCGGACCTTGATGATGACTGCGTGTATGCGCTCACCGCTGCGATCTTCGGTCACGCCGAGGACATCGCAAAAGAGAACGCCAAGGGGGCGGAGCTTTCGATAGAAAACGCCACATCCGGGATCACCGTGCCGTTCCACATCGGTGCGGCACGTTACTATGAAGAGCACGGGATCAAGGTGCCTTCGCAGGAATAAGATCAGGAAAAAGTGAGGGATACGTATGAGCAATCAGGTTGATGATAAGAATAAGAACAGGCCGGAGCAGGAAAACCTTGAAGACGTCATGAAAAAGGTCGACCGGGAATCCAATGTCCGCGTCTGGACAGGAAAGCCGGCTGTGGCCGTTAAGATCCTGCTGATCGGGTTTTCACTGTTCTGCATCTGGGTAACGCTGTTCGCGACATTCCTGGAGGAGATCCGGCTGACATCTTTTATGGGGCTGATCGTGCTGCTGGGATTTCTGTATTATCCGGCGGACAAGAACAACAACAGGGAAAACCACATGCCCTGGTATGATATCCTGGGCATGATCTGCGGCGCGGGTGCGTTTTTGTACTATACCT
>JAILFA010000062.1 GCA_024687125.1 Lachnospiraceae bacterium | reverse complement strand
CGGATCGAACCCACCAAGACGAATGCGGGAACAAGGAAGCTGCCGATCACAGAGGATGTCGCGGAGATGTTCCGGGCGATCATAGCGAACAGACCAAAGCCCAAGGTCGAGAAGATGGTGGACGGATACAGCGGCTTCCTTTACCTCGACAAGGACGACTTGCCGCTGGTGGCCATGCACTGGGAGCACAGGTTCAACCATATGGTCGGCCGGTACAATGAGATCTACCGGGTCCAGATGCCGAGCATCACTCCGCATGTATGCCGACACACCTACTGCACGAACATGGCGAGGAGCGGGATGAACCCGAAGACGCTGCAGTACCTGATGGGCCACTCCGATATCAGCGTCACGATGAACACCTACACCCACTTAGGACTCGACGACGCCCGGGACGAGATGATCCGGATGGAAGAACTGGAACAGGCAAGGAAAGCCGTAAACGGCGATAAGGTGGTTCCCATCAGCCAGTTGGCCTTCAGGGCGGTCTGAAAATCGAATACAGGGCAAATGTTGATCCCCCGGTCAGACGATCGGGGGATTTTTCTGTGGTACGAGGGCCGGGGATGCGGTATACTGGGGTGGCATCAACTGTGGTCTCGGGCGTCCGGGAGGTTACGCTATGTTCTTCAAGTCTAAAAAGAAATGTGTGTGCTGCAGCAATGGCACAATTATGTACGAACCGGGGGCGGAAGTCGGTTTCTGCGACTGTTGCAACGTGATGCAGACGCTTCAGCAGCCGGACGACGACCGCCGTGACAGTGGGAGCGACAAGGCGGGTCCGGATGCGGTTCTCAGTGCGGACACCGCTTCCTCTGTGGAACAGATTGCGCTTTGTTTGAATAGAAAAGCGGATTCCCTCACCTTCGGCAAATACATCCAGAAGCCTGACGGCGAGCCCGAACCGATCGAGTGGCAGGTGCTCACGCGGAAGAAAGACTGTATCCTTGTCCTCAGCAGATACGCACTGGACTGCCGGCAATACAACGAAGAACACCATGCCGCCTGGGATACCTGTACCCTGAGGAGCCTGCTGAACGGGGAGTTTCTGGACTTTGCGTTCAGCGAAGAGGAAAAAGCTCTGATCCCACCGGTCTTTGTCAGTGCGTCTGATAATCCGAAATATGATACGGATCCGGGTGATCACACGAAGGACCGGGTGTTTCTGTTAAGTGTCGGGGAGGTCGGGAAATATCTCGGCCCGGATTCTGACCCGTGTCGAGGGACGGTATACTGTAATTATGTGCTGGGTCGGCGGGCAAGCAATGATGTCCGGGGCTGTCCGTGGTGGCTGCGAACCCCCGGTACCGATTCCTGGCATGCCGCGTATGTCGGTAACGACGGCGACCTCGAAATCTACGGCAATCCAGTCTACGATGACATGGCTGTTCGTCCTGCTATGTGGTTGACTCTTAAGTCATAGCCTTTTATCTCGCAATAAAGCTGGATTCCCCCGGTCAGACGATCGGGGGATTTTTCTGTGGTATGAGAGCCGGGGATAGGGTATAATGGGGTATCATTTTCTTGAATACTCATGAGAAAAATAAATCCAGATAACAGGGGGAGTCTTTGTGAAGAAGAGTATTGTGATGCTAATCGTAACGACGATGATGTTAAGCCTGTGCGCCTGTGGGACCGAGGCAACAGATTCCACGCCCGCAAACGCTGATAACAGCTCTTCAGTTTCTGTTATTGAAGTGGCGAATAATGCGGCTGATAAAGCAACTGATAAAGCAACTGATAAAGCAACTGATAATGCAATTGCTGATGCTAATGATACACAGGAAAGGGTATTTTCATCGGACAGAACTATGCCTGATGGATTGGTTGAGATTTATGTTAGCGCAGGCAATGCTGCCGATTTTATATTTCACGCTGACAAATCCAGTGTCGATGATTTTAAAACAATATCATACAGATTTGGCGATTTTGATATAAAATTAAGCGATTTTGGAGAGGGATATCAGTGTAGCACATGGACGGTTAGCGATGGACGAGCAGAATTTGCTGAGGAAGAAGACTATGTTATCGATGATTCCGATTATATTATCAGGACATATATAACAAGTATAGTTCCGAGTTTTGATACAAAGGACGGGACATATGAACTGTACTTCGAGAGCAGGGACGGCCAGACATATTATTATGATTTAGTCTGGAAAGATGTGGTAAAGCCTGGAAAATATGAGAAATCAACGGAAAATCAAGCTGAAGAAACTGTTTCAGATATTCCTCATGTGAATTTATGGTATCTTGATAAACTTCTTACAGACGATGCTGGACAGTATTGTATTTTTTCTTCACCAGATGTGAATGGATTTCCCACCCACATGAAGTTTAAGGGGCAGTGGACGCATAACGGGGAAGATGTGGTTTATGGAGCTGGATATGGGGAAACATATTGGGTAGAGGGATCATGTTCCATAAAGAACTTAATTTCGCAGGAGCACTGGAATGATGAGATAGTAATATCCAGTTTTTATAAAGCTTCCTATGTGAATAAACCAGATCATATAGGTGTTTTTATTGGTGAATTTCATGATTCGGAAGGTCATACTTTGGGCGTAGAAATAGGAAATGCAGATAATTAGTCTTTGAACGGCTTTGAGTGAGAAAGCAAAGAGAAACCAATTCTCTTGAGTCAGATCCCCCGGTCAGACGATCGGGGGATTTTCTATGGTATGAGCCCCGGGGATGCGGTATAATGGAGGAAATGCTGATTCCGGCGTGGAAGGGGACATTCGATGTTTGATTGGTTAAAACAGAAAAGATATGAAAGACTTCTACATAAAGGACGAAAATACATGCATATGGCTGATCATCTCTATTGGCCGCAATCGGAAGAATGTCGCAAAGAAGCATTAAATTATTTCTTAAAGGCAAGGAAAGTATTCAGAGCAGACGTATGGCACAAGGAGGCAAGGACGCTGGCGGCCGAATGCTGTCTTACCATTGCACGGGAGGCCATCGATCAGGCTAAGATCTCGATCATCGCAAAGATGGCGCTGGCACACCTTGGAACCGCTGAAGTGTTCCTTCGTGAAGCAAATAAGTACCGTGCCAAGACGTCGGAAGAATGGCGCCGGTATCGCAAGGAGATGAAGAAATACACGGAGGATTCGGATGAAGCCCCCAAAGATGACAGCAAAGCTCGCTGTTTTTTCGGATCATACCCCCAATCGGAGGACGGCGAAAATGTTTCTCCGATCGAATGGGAGATACTGGATGACACCAGTGACACGGTGATCTTGATCAGCAGGTATATCCTTGATGTACGGCCTTATCAGGAAGACGATGAAAAAAAGGACTGGAACGAAACCACCCTCTGCCGGTGGCTGAATCATGATTTTCTGGACAAAGCATTTACGGAAGAAGAGAAAGACCGTATCGATCTCGAGATGGGGATAACACTTCTTTCCTACGGGAATCTCTGGCACTACTATGACAATAACGACAGAGGGTGGCTCGGGACGTGCGGTGATGACATGATCTTCAGCCATACGCTGGTCGCCGATCCCACCCCGTATGCGCTGTCGAAGTCTGTCAGCCGTGAGTACTTTTTGGAGGAAGTAGAGGAAGACATCTGGGGAATGGGCGATGAGATGGATTTCAACTCGGCAGATCCGTCAAAGCTGGCGAACAGAATCGGCGCAGCCTGGTGGCTCAGACGAGATGATTTCTACTGCGGATCCTATGTGACACCGCTCGGTGAGGCACTTAAAGAGTATTACAATTCTGATACGGCAAAGAGAACGGATATCGGCGTCCGCCCGGTCATTATGCTTAAAAAGTGAGGCATTTGGAGCAGGCGAAAAAGGCGGTCCGGGGTTGCGATAAGGTGAACTTCTGGCCTTCAAGGCGGTCTGAAAACGCAACACAGGGCAAAAGATAGATTCCCCCGGTCAGCCGATCGGGGGATTTTTTTGCGCCCATCTCACTAATCGGAATTGACGATATTGCGATAATGTATTATCAAATACATGTATATGAACGTCTTTCGCATTTCAGTAGTTACATTTCTCTGTTTTTCTCTATCGGAAGATGACAGTCGGCGCGGCTTTCAGAGCACATGCACCTTTTTTACGGAGGGGGCGGCTGAAAGTGCACCTTTTCCTGCTTTTTCCGAAAATCGGATCGATTCTTGACGATTTGCACCTTTTTCACAAGAAAACAGACTACTGACATGCGGGTGCATGGAGTCGAATTTTCGGGCTTGCACCTTTTTTGAAAACCGGACCTCAAAAAGGGGAGTAGTCAGCACCCCCGATTTTGACTACGATTTTACTACGTTTGAGGTCCTACATATGCCAGGATTTGCAAAGATATTCCGGAAATGTGCTTTTTCAGCTCTGTCATGGTGATAAAGAAAGACTTGTCAGAACCGCGCAGATTACGGCATAATAGGGCATAGTGTGAAGGGAGGAGACCATGATCAGGCTGCTTTTCGTATGCCACGGCAATATTTGCCGGTCGCCGATGGCTGAGTTTTACATGAAGGATCTGGTGAAGCGCGAGGGACTGGCGGATCAGTTTGAGATCGCGTCAGCGGCAACGGATACGGATGAGATATGGAACGGGCATGGGAGTCCTGTCTATCCGCCCGCAAAAGCGGAGCTTCTGGAGCATGGGATCGGGACCCCGGACAACGAGCTGGGCGTCGGTGCGAAGAGAGCAAGGCTGCTCACCAGGGCGGATTATGACAGGTATGATCTGATCATCGGTATGGATCAGGAGAATATGCATCGGATGCGGCGCCTGTTCGGGGGAGACCCCGAGGACAAGGTGAAGCTCTTGATGGACTATACCGACCGGCCGGGAGAGGTTTCCGACCCCTGGTATACCAGGAACTTTGAAGCGACCTGGCGCGATGTGGATGAAGGCTGCCGGGGTCTGCTGGACTCTTTGAGATCCGGGATGCGTCTTTAAGAGTACGGCGCGCTCGCAGAAGAGCGTACATAAACTTGTCATGGAACAGAACAGGGAAACGGAAAAAAAGAAATATACAGCCCGGGACAGGACGCGTATCCTGCTGTATCTGCTGAGCGGCAGCAAACGCTTTTTTGCGCTGGGTGTCGTGTGCTCGATGCTCGTATCACTTTTCAATCTGCTCAATCCGCGGATCATCGGGTATACGGTGGATTATGTCCTTGAGGATACGGCGGGCGGTGCGACCGGACCGCTGCAGGAGATCCTCGCCTTTTTCGGAGGTGCTTCTTTTCTGCGCTCCAACCTCTTTGTGATCGCGCTGCTGGTCACGGCGGTGGCGCTTTTCTCAGCGCTGTTCCGTTTTCTGCTCCAGTTCTTTCTCGCCATCGGCGTGGAAAAGTTCCTGAAACGGACAAGGGACCGTGTTTTCTCGCATATCCTGCGCCTGCCGTTTTCCTGGCACAGCGAGAATCACACCGGGGATATCATCCAGCGCTGTACCTCTGATGTGGAGACGATCCGCAACTTCCTGTCGGAGCAGATGATCTCGCTGTTCCGGATCAGTATCCTCATTGTGTTCGCCCTGTTTTTCATGATCAGTATCCATCCGATGCTGACACTTGCGGCGGCGGCTTTTGTGCCGGTGATCATCGGATACTCGCTGTTTTTCCACAATCGGATCGGCAGCCAGTTCCTGCGCGCGGATGAAGAGGAGGGCAGGCTCTCCGCCATTGCCCAGGAGAATCTGACGGGCGTTCGTGTGGTCCGGGCTTTCGGCCGGGAGGTCTATGAGCGCGAACGGTTTGAGAAGCAGAACAGCGGGTACACGAAGCTGTGGATCAGGATCATGATGCTGCTGTCAGCCTTCTGGGCGTCAGGCGATCTGATCTCGAACCTGCAGCTGCTGACGGTCATGGTGTTCGGCTCGGTGCTCGCGGTCCAGGGGCAGCTGTCCGCGGGGGCGTACATCTCCTTTGTTTTCTACAACTCGCTTCTGTCCTGGCCGGTCAGAGAGCTTGGACGGATCATCTCCGACATGAGCAAGGCGGGGGTCTCCATCGACCGTATCGCCTATATTCTGGATTCCGAACCGGAAAAAGATGAAGAGGATGCGGCGCAGCCGGAGCTCACAGGGGACATCACCTTTTCCCATGTGACCTATCACTATGAGAATGCACCCACGGCACCGGGTGTTCTGGAGGATGTTTCCTTTACCGTCAAGGCGGGAACGACAGTCGGGATCCTGGGTGCCACGGGATCAGGGAAGTCTACGCTGATGTATCTTCTGGACAGGCTTTATGATCTGCCGGAGGGCGGCGGAACGATCAGCATCGGCGGGACAGATATCCGGCGGATCAGGAGGGAGCATCTTCGGAGGAATATCGGCATGGTCCTGCAGGAGCCGTTCCTGTTCTCGCGGACGTTGGAGGAGAACATCGCGATCACCGGACGTACGGAGGACAAGAAACTCATCAGAAAGCGGGTCCGTGAAGCGGCAGGGATCGCGTCACTGGATCACGCGGTCGCGCGTTTTGCGAGCGGCTATGAGACCCGTGTGGGGGAGCGTGGTGTGACGCTTTCCGGCGGGCAGAAGCAGCGCACAGCGATCGCGCAGATGCTGCTCAAGGACGCCCCGATCATGGTCTTTGATGATTCTCTTTCCGCGGTGGACGCGCAGACGGATATGAAGATTCGGAAAGCGCTCAGGGAGCGGATCGCGGGAGCAACGGTCATTCTCATCGCGCACCGTATCACGACACTCATGCAGGCGGATCGGATCATCGTGCTTGATAAGGGACGTGTTGCTGAGGAAGGAACCCATGACGAACTGCTCGCGATGGGCGGGATCTATCGGCGGATCTATGATCTGCAGCTTGCACAGGATGAAGAGTAACAGGAAGTAAGATGGAAGAACAGGATCAGAATATAAAGCTGCCGTTTTTCGGCATTACAAGGATCTTTCCGTATGTGAAGCGCTACCGGTGGATCATGCTCCTCATGATCGTGCTGGGATGCCTTTCGTCGCTCATAGATTCGGCTTATCCGCTGTTCAACAAGTATGCGCTGGACCACTTCATCGGAGAGAACACGCTGTCGGGGCTCGCGGGATTTATCCTGCTTTATGTGGGAATCCTCCTGTTTCAGGTGGCGGACAACTTTGTGGCGGCCTATCTGTGCGGCAAGGTGGAGATGTCGGTGGACCGGGATCTGAGGAACGCGGCGTTCAACCACCTGCAGACGCTGTCTTTTTCGTACTTTAACCAGAACAACGTCGGCTATATCCATGCCCGGGTCATGAGCGACACCGGCAAGATCGGCGTCCTGTGTGCCTGGCGCATGATGGACATCGTCTGGCACGGATCCTATATCATCTGTGTGTTCATCATGATGCTCACGGTGCGGGTCTCTCTTGCCCTGATGATCCTGGCGCTTGTGCCGCTTGCGGTCATTTTCATCCTGTTCTTCCAGAAAAAACTGGTCGTCCTCAACAGGCGCGTCCGGGAGATCAATTCCAGGATCACCGGCAATTTCAACGAGGGCATCACAGGGGCCAGGAGCATCAAAACACTGGTCGTCGAGGACAGGATCCAGAGCGATTTTGAAAAGGATACCGAGGACATGCGCGTGACATCGGTCCGCACGGGGCGGACCCGGGCACTGTTTACCTCGACGGTGACGATGATGAGCGCCTTTGCGCTGGCGATCGTGCTCTGGCAGGGCGGCCAGCTGACGGCGGAGCGTCTCATGCTCATCGGAAGTCTTTCGGTCTTTCTGTCCTACACGCTGTATCTCATTGAGCCGATCCAGTTCCTGATCCAGACGATCTCGGCGCTCATCGAGATCCAGGTCAATATCGAGCGTCTGACGAGGCTTTTGAATACGGAATCCGACGTGGCGGACTCTCCGGAGATAGTAGAAAAATACGGAGACACCTTCCGGCCGAAGCGTGAAAACTGGGAGAAACTGTTCGGAGATGTGGAGTTTGAGGATGTCTCCTTCCGGTATCCGGACGGAGAGGAACTGGTGCTCGAACACTTTTCCCTGAAGGTGCCTCAGGGGACGAATGTGGCGATCGTAGGAGAAACGGGAGCGGGGAAGTCGACGCTGGTAAATCTGGTCTGCCGCTTCTTTGAACCTACGGAAGGCCGTGTGCTCATCGACGGCAGGGATGCCAGGGAAAGGAGCCAGCTCTGGCTGCATTCGCATATCGGTTATGTGCTGCAGACGCCGCATCTGTTCTCCGGAACGGTGCGTGACAACCTGCGCTACGGAAAGCCGGACGCGACAGATGAGGAGATCCGGGAGGCCCTGCGTCTCGTTTCCGCGGACGGTGTTGTGGATAAGATGGACAAAGGACTCGACAGTGACGTGGGAGAGGGCGGCGATCTTCTTTCTACAGGAGAAAAACAGCTTCTGTCCTTTGCGCGGGCACTTCTCGCGGATCCCAGGATCCTGGTGCTGGATGAGGCGACGAGCTCCATTGATACAGTGACGGAGCGGGCGATCCAGGAGGCCATTCAGACGGTGATCAGGGGCAGAACAAGCTTTGTGATCGCACACAGGCTCTCCACGATCGTTGACGCGGATGTGATCCTGGTTGTGCAGGATGGGAAGATCATCGAGCAGGGTACGCACAGAGAACTGATGAAAAAGAAAGGGGCGTACTACGAGCTCTATACAAGACAGTATGAGGAGATGATCGTCAATCTCTCCTAGCTGATCTGATAGTTTCTTTCTCCGAAGATCCCGGTACCCACGCGGACGAGCGTGGCGCCTTCCTCGATGGCGACCTCGTAGTCGCCGGTCATACCCATGGACAGGACAGACATCTGCCTGTCCTCTGGGAGATCCCTGTTGATCTGAACCATGAGTTCCTTAAGACCTCTGAAATACGGGCGGTTGGTCTCGGCATCCTCTGTATAGGGGGCGATCGTCATCAGGCCCCGCACGCGCAGATGGGGGAGCTCCTGCAGCTTTTTCACAAAAGCGGGTGTATCCTCCGGCGTGAGACCGAACTTGGTGTCCTCATGCGCCATGTTGACCTCGCAGAGTACGTCCATGACCAGATCGTGTTTAGCCGCCTGCTTTTCAATCTCCTGAGCCAGCTTTTCGTTGTCCACGGAGTGGATGAGGTCGACCATGCCGGGGAGATACTTGACCTTGTTTGCCTGGAGATGTCCGATCATATGCCAGTGGAGGGGCTCGGTGATCTCCGCGGTCTTATCCCTGAGCTCCTGTACCTTGTTTTCTCCGAAAACGGTGCAGCCGCAGGCCATGGCTTCGCGGAGATCGGAGACAGGCTTGGTCTTGCTGACCGCGATGAGCGTGACATCCTCTCTGGGACGCCCGGCCCGTGCGCATGCCGCGTCGATGTTTTTTTCCACAAGGAGCAGGTTTTCTCTGATCGAACCCATGCAGGTCCTCCTTTATATCCGGGATTGCTGAAATATCAGGAAATTGTAGTCATTATGCCGCCTTCGTGTTATAATGTCAACATGAGGAGGGCCTGAAATGCCGACTGCCCTGAAAAGATGGCTGGGTCTTACCAGAGAAACGGCCTACGTGAACGACGAGTTCGATTTTGAGAACATGCGCACCAGTCTCTATATGTCGTGCGTCATCATCATCCTCGAACTTTGGATGATCTTCAGCGCGATCGAGGGGATCCTCACGGGGGAGAGAGTCCGCACGTCCACGTGGCTCGTCAGTCACATTGCCCTGTATCTTCTGCTCATCGCTGTTGCCGCCGCGACGCTCGTTCATTCCGCCATCTGTCTGAAAAAGCGAAAGAACCGTCATGTACAGTCGCTCATTCTCTTCGGCGTCTTTTCCCTGACCTGTATTCTGTTTGGCACCTATATTTCCTATCATGATTATGCGCAGGGCGAGCAGCTCTTTGTCTTTGTCTCGCTCGCCGTGTTCGGACTGTGTCTGATCGTCTGGAAACCGATCGTTTCCCTTGTGTTTTCGGCCGGCGCTTTTTCCTTCATGTATTACCTGATGGTTCAGGTCGACGGAGCAAGCTATGCTACCCAGATCAATTTCTTTGTCATGTGGCTCTGCATCTTCATGTGCTCGCTCGGCAACTATTCCGTGCGGATTTCTCACGCCAAAAGGGCGCAGCGTCTTTCTGACGCCTATGAAAAGCTGCGGATCTCAACACTCACCGATGAACTCACGGGGCTGAAGAATCGTAAGTGCATGAATTCTGAGATCAATGCACTTCTGGGACGCCGGACGTTCGCCGCGATGGTGGACGCGGATGATTTCAAGTATATCAATGACACATACAGCCATGCGACGGGCGATGAAGTGCTCCGGCAGATAGCAGTGTCCATGGAGGAGATCTTTTCGCCCCTGCGCACATCTCAGGATGACAAGTGGCTGGAGTATTACCGGTACGGCGGAGACGGCTTTGTCGTGATCGCTTCCGGCTATGAGGACGATGAGCTGACGGATGCGATCCGCCGGTTGCAGAAAGAAATGCACGCAAGGATCTTTGCGGGAACGGATATCCATGTGTCGCTTTCCTGCGGTGTCTGCCAGGGGGTTCCTGAGACTGATGAGGATCTGTCAGATATGATCCGGTATGCCGATCATACGCTTTATGAAGCCAAGCGCATGGGACGGATGCAGTTCCTTGTCGATACGCTCTCTGCCATGCAGAAAAAGGAAAAAGAGGGCAGGATCGGCAAACGGATGCTTTCCGCGCACGAGACGGATCCTCTGACAGGGCTTCCGAACATGCACTATTTCCGCAGTCATGCGGATCAGGCACTGTCGGACGCGATCGCCACCGGAGACACGGTCGAATTTCTGTATTTCGACATCAATAATTTCAAGGAATTCAACGAGACCTACGGATTCCAGAACGGTGACAGACTGCTGAAAACGCTGGCTGAGAATCTGGAGGAGCTTTTTCCGGGAGCGCTGGTCGCAAGGCTTTCCGATGATCATTTCTTCGCGCTCGCCACGAATCCGAACGGACAGAACAGCGGCAAGGCGGAGAAACTCAGGGAGATCCTGCATTCCGAGGAACGGGACGTCAGGCTCGAGCTCAGAGTCGGTATCTACCGGCCGGGGCCCGGTGAGGCAGATGCTTCGCTTGCCTGCGACAGATCCCGCATCGCCTGCAACAGCATCCGCAATCAGTATGACAAGCTCTATTATGTCTATGACAAGGATATGGAGACCGATCTCCACCGCAGGCAGTACATCATAGCGAACGTTGATAAAGCGGTCGCGGAGAAGTATATCCGTGTGTATTATCAGCCAATCGTGCGGCTTGAGGATGGAAAGCTCTGCAATCTCGAGGCACTCGCGAGATGGGATGATCCAGTCTACGGGATGCTTTCTCCGGCTGTCTTCATCGATGTGCTTGAGGAGAATCATCTGATCCACAAGCTTGATCTGTGCATGGTGGACCAGGTGTGCAGCAATCTGAAGCTGGCTAAGGAGATCGGCCTGAAACGGGTGCCGGTATCCGTCAATATCTCCCGCCGTGATTTTGACAGCTGTGATATGGTGGAGGAGATCCTGGCCATCACGAAGAAATATGATGTTCCGGTCAATCTCCTGGACATCGAGATCACCGAGAGCGCGCTGACCGATCATCCGGATGTGCTCTCCGATGCGATGCACCGGTTCAAAAAGGCGGGCTTCAGACTGTGGCTGGACGATTTCGGGAGCGGCTATTCGTCGCTCAATTCGCTCAAGGACTTTTCATTTGATGTGCTCAAGATCGATATGAAGTTCCTTGCAGGTTTTGAGGAAAATGAGCGCACCAAGCCGATCCTGCAGAGTGTTGTGCATCTGTCCGATCAGATCCATATGATGGCGCTGACCGAGGGTGTGGAGACCGATACGCAGCGTGATTTCCTGAAGTCCATCGGCTGCGAGAGAGCCCAGGGCTATCTCTTCGGAAAGCCCATGAACCGTGATGATCTGACGGAGTATATCCTGTCTGGGAAACTGATCGTGATCGATCAGGAATAGAAGTATGCCGGCAGTGGGACTTGAACCCGTTGACACTTTGTTCTAAAGATGCCCGTATTATGGGGATTGTGACACTTTTTCCTTGTTTTTCATGCTTCAAAATCGGTCGCATATTTTCTCGCTTCGGAAACATTCTGACAGGTCTATGCAACACGAATGCAACACGCTAAAGAAGATCATCCAATTTCTTGTTGACCGTTTCTTCCATCTTCTTTCTTTCAGAATCAAGAACGTGTCTGTAAACGTTATTCATGGTGTAGTTTGTACTCCAGCCGCCACGAGCCATGATATAAGCGTCCGGGATTCCTGCGGCATGAGCAATACTCACAA
>JAILFA010000030.1 GCA_024687125.1 Lachnospiraceae bacterium | reverse complement strand
CCGGGCAGGATGCCGAGCTGGATGGCACCGTTGTCCGACTCGCGGTACAGGGTGACGGACATTGAGGACTTGTCCTTGGGATCGACTGTTTCGGCGAGAGCGAGAATATCGCCGTCCACACCCTTGACCTTGACATAGGCGTAGCCCTGGCCCGGTGTCAGGAACGAGAGGATCTCTTTAAAATCCTTGAAGGAATTCTGTCCGGCCTGATACTGGATGAAATCCGAGGGGCCGTCAAAATCGTCGTATTCCTGGAACATATCCTTGCCTTCGGCGACGGTCATGAAGCCGACGACAGTGGCTTCCTCGTATTCGTCGAAGTACGCACCTTTATCTTCGACCAGACTGGAGGTTGGTTCGTCGATGTACAGGCGGTTCATATCATTGTGTCCGCCGTAATACAGCTGGCTGTCCTTGGTCGCAAGAGGTGTTGCGGTGCCGCCGGCCACTACGCAGCCGTAATCCTTGATGTTGCCGATCTCGTCAAAGCCGTAGATCTGTGCCTGTGTCGCAGCCGTCACACCGTCGCCGGCGTCGAATACGAAATCCGGGCTCGTGATCAGGAGCGCGTCGGCCAGCGGGTCGATATCGGCAAAGCCGAAATAATAGTCATCCGGATAGGAGGTCACGATCGAATAATAATCGTTCATGTCGATCTCGACCGGTGCCGGGATGTCTGTGTTGCCGGCAATAGTTTCGACGACGTCGAATTCCTCTTCAGCCGGCTCCTCCTGGGCCTCTTTTTCCTCGGGCTCTTCCTTCTCCTCTTTGTCCTCTTTCTCTTCGGTCTTTGTCTTTTCCGCGGATTTGTCTTCATTTCCGCATCCGCTCAGCATCGAGGCTCCGAGTACTCCTGCCATGAGCATGGCAATGATCTTTTTCCTCATTACATTTCCTCCCTGTTGCTGTTTCTGTTTTCTGTTTGTTATCTGATTCACCGGCGCATACTATACACCCAAAAAGTGTTCATGGCAAGTGATTCGTAAGATTTATGGGGGATGGTGATATAATGGCGGGATGGATCCTTTCTCCGCCCGGGCTCTTGGCTTTATCACCCGCACTTGGGCTAAAATGAAGGTTTTGCGCAGATTACGCCTAAATTGTCATATTATGTCATCCCTGTTTGGGCGAAAACAGGGGTTTTGCGCAGATTTAGCCTAAGTTTTTCTTTTTGAATCAGAACAGAGCGCAGCTGAATGCGGAAGAGCTTGAAAAGGTCGCAGGCGGACAGGCAGAGGCTATGCAGGTGGAGGAAGTGAGCATTCCCCGTGGCGGGCGCGTGACCATTCCCCGTGGCGGCAAGATTACGGTTCGTGTCTGATAAGATATCGCAGCTTTTTCCCTTCTCCCCCGGTCAGTGATGGCCGGGGATTTTTTTGCCCAAATCGGAAAAAAGTGTGGCTTTCCATTTCAATCGGAGAAAAGTGCGGCTTTCAATCGGAGATAAATGATCCTGTAACATTTTTCCGCCCGGGGTGTATACAGAGTCAGAGAAACAAAAGCGGAGCGGGTATTTGCTGATCTCATGGATGAGCTCACCTTTAACTTTGAAAATCTGACGATCCCGTATGAGGAGATCAGTGAAGGCGCGTTCCGGACGACATTTGTCCAATGCTGTAAGGATCTTGGGATAAGTGTTCAGTAAAAAGTGTTCAGTAAAAAGTGAAAGTCCCCCGGTGATCGGCTGATGATCGGGGGACTTTTTTCCTGCGGTTTTATGAGGTTCGAGGCTGCGGGAAGATCTTTCAGCCTTTGGTCGCACCCTGGTAGATGAGTACGATGATCTCCGAGATCACGATGACAAATCCGATGATCAAGGCAATTCGGGCAGCCTTGGACTTTTTCTGATAACCTTCCCGGTCGCTGTTTTTCCAGCAGGTGTTGGCGCCAAGCGTGAGGAACAGAGGGATCAATCCGTAAAACAGTGTGAATCCGATCAGGACGACGCTGAGTACCAGGTCTCTTGTGTAAGTCGGGTTGATGCCCTGGTTAAATGCCGGCGTGGCCTGGTTATATGCCGGATTGGCGGCCGTGTTGAAGCCCGGGGCGGCGCCCGGATTCATGCCCTGGTTAAAGCTCGGGGCGGGCGGGGTGTTGCTGCCGGCCGGCGCGGCCATCGCCTGGGTCGTCTGAACCCCTGCCGTACTCTGGCCTGCGGGCGCTTCTTTGGGAAGCATCGCGACCTCTATGCCTTTCGCGGCGAAAAGCTTATCAAACGCGTCCTCGGGATTCTTGTAATTGCACCAGAAAATGGACTGGATCCGGTTCATGCGCATGGCCATGCCGCGGGGAAGTTCGACGTTTTCGAGATAGACCAGGAGCTGATTATTGTCGAGATCCCTTGAGTAGTTGAGCTCATCCTTGCAGTTCTTGGAGTCAATGTAGTTTTTGCTGATGAAGGCGACAAAATAGGAGCAGTCCATCACGTGCGCCGCGATATTCTCGTCCCATTCCGTCCCCGGGTCGATCCCTTCGTCCCACCAGACGTTGTAGCCCGACTTGACCAGACGATCGATGATGCCGAGCACTGCGCGTGAATCCCGGTGGGCATAGCTGATAAAGATATAGGGCTTTTTATCGTCGCAGAAGCATTTTTTGATCACATTGTTTCCCGTCAGCATTTTTGTCCTCTTTCTGTCTCGTCTTGTGAACCCGGCACGGCTTGATCCGCTGTGCGCGATTAGGATTATACCATCATCAATTCTTTGGCGCAATAAATCCTTTATTTGCCAGGCGGATGGATTATAATGACATGGGAGGTGGATTGATGACAGGTATCTATTTCAGCGGGACAGGCAATTCCCGATATGCTGCGGCGCGGTTCTGCCGGGAGGTTGATAAAGAGGCCGGGGTGTATTCCATCGAAGACGCCGGCGCGATCGCGGCCGTGAAGGACGCGGATCTGGTCGTGTTTGCGTATCCGGTCCAGTTCAGTACGGTTCCGAAGATCGTGCGCGATTTCGTGACGGATCATGAAGAGCTGTGGAAGAGCAGGAAGGTCTTTGTGATCGCGACCATGGGGCTTTTCAGTGGCGACGGGGCCGGCCTGCTCGGGCGGCTTTTGCGGAGATACGGCGCGGAGGTGATCGGCGGACTGCATCTGAAGATGCCGGACAGCATCGCGGATGAGAAGGCGTTGAAGCGTCCCCTGGAGAAAAATCAGGAGCTCGTAAAACAGGCGGAACAGAAGATCAGGGAATCGGCTGCCCGATTGAAGGAGGGACATCCCATGCGGGAAGGGCTGGGTCTGCTGTACAGGCTTGCCGGCTTCTTCGGCCAGAGAGCGTACTTTGGGCATAAGACCAGAGCGTATTCCTCAAAGCTCAGGATCGATCGGGAAAAATGTATCGGCTGCGGAACCTGTGAGAAGCTGTGTCCGATGAAGAATATCACCATGACCGAGCAAAAGGCGGTTTCGGGCGACCGCTGCACGATGTGCTACCGGTGCATCAACAAGTGTCCCGCGCAGGCGATCACGCTTCTCGGCAAAAGAGTCGTAGAGCAGTGCGGGATTGAGAAGTATCTGTAAGAAAAAGAGGGACGAGGATTATTTCAGGGCATCCTGATATGTCTGCAGATCATTTTCTGCAGTCGCAAACAGCGGATCGCCCTCCTCCAATACGTTCTTCATTATCTCATAGGCGTTTCTGCAGTGTTCATATGCACTCCTGTCATCTCCGCCGCAGTGGCAGATCCATGCGAGATTGATCTGTCCCATGATGGAATTGCGGGATTCGGGACCGTTTTTACGTACCGATCTGGAACAGGCATCCTCCAATACATTTCTGGCCTGATCAGATGCACCCAGATCGTTCAGCACCAGCCCCATTTCCATGAGCAGGACAATAACGGTGTCAGCGTCTTCTCCATACACGCTTTCGGCGCCGTCCAGGAGCATCTGATAAATATTCACGCGAGTCCCGGCTTCCATCTTTTCCAGATCCGTGTGAAGGTCGTTATAGATCCTGCTGTAGATCCCGTCAGTAAGCTCATTGTCGCATCCGAGTCCCTCACTGCAGATCGTCAGCAGATTGACATACGTCGCATATTTGATCGGATAGTCCCCATTTGCGTCAGCCAGTTTCGCGATATGAATGAGCGAATTCAAAGTGCCGATCGTGTCGGGGTGATCGCGGCCCAGCAGCTTTACCCTTGCGAGAAAGACTTCTCTGATCGTCTGCATTCCGTCATTGTATCTGCCGGTCATAAACAGGCAGTCCGCGATATAGCGGCGCGTGTTCAGGCATTCGGGATGATCTTCTCCCAGCCGTTTCGCTCTGATCCCGTAAGACTCTGTCAGACGTTCCTGCGCTTTCGGATAGTCGCCGATCCCGATACAGGAATATCCGATATTATGGAGGGCCGCAGCGGCCTGCACGCTGAGCTGCCCAAAGACTTTTTCATACGTTGCGAGTACTTTTTCCTGCAGTTCAAGCGCCTCCGCATACCGTCCCATGCGCTGACAGGTCAGGGCCATTTCGGAAAGGACCTCCAGGGTATGCAGATGATCTTCGCCGTAGCGCTCACGCCTTTCGTTATAGATATCGGTGTAGATCTCCATTGCGCTTTCATGATCCCCTGAAAGAGACATGTTGTATGCCATATTCATTTTCAGGAGCTGCAGCCTGGTTTTTCCTTCGGTCCGAAGCATAAGGTCATACAGTTTCTTCTGAATTTCCAGAGATTTTTCTGCATTTCCGAGATCCGTTTCTACTTCCGAAATGGTGTAGAGAATGCGCTGCGATACGTCGGAATCCTCTCCGAACACGCTGTCTGACAGCTGCAGAGCACTTTCGGCCATCCGAAGCGCCGATTCCGGATCTCCGGCCATTCGCCGGTCAGCTGCAAGTTCTCTGTAAAGGTCAATGACCATCGCCGAATCGGCACCATGTAGAATTCTGCTCTCATTCAGTGCTTTTTCATGACAGTTTTCGGCGGAGTCAAAGTCTCCGGATTCACGATACATCCCGCCCAGCTCCGTCATTTCCAGGATGACGTTTTCATCAGATCCGCCGAAAAGTTCCGTCATACGGTCGACGGCTTTCTGTTTCCATTCAAGGCAGGCCTGCAGATCGACTTCAAAAAACTTTCCGGAAAGGTACATATTGCTCAGGGTGAGCATGGCTTCGCAGGATCCGGCGTCGGCGGCTTTTTCTACAAGGGCGGAGCCGTACTCTCTGTTGATCTCGGTGTCGATCCCGTCAAGAAAGGCTCTTCCGATGAGATAGATGTGTTCGGGATCATCGTGGTTTTCCCTGTTCAGGATCTCACTGATTCTGCCGAGAAAATGCTTCCTGAATTCGTCCGTATCAGCAGAGGGCAGAGGCTCGTCGATCCCCTCATACATCCGGGCGAGCTGCGCACGGTCGGTGGCTGCCATTTCAACCGGGACGATCAGTTTGCCGTTCTTTACGGCATCCGGATATTCATGCGTCTGCACATAGTTTGTTTCGTTCACAAGATTGGGCGTGACAAGGAGCAGCACAAATCTGCATTTTTCAAGCATGTTCTTCAGAGAGGTGCTGTATTCCTCCCCGGGTGTGAGGTATTCGTCATACCAGATGGAAATGTCCCGGCATTCCGGTATCGAGTGGATCGTCCGCATCAGGCTGTTCGCGTACCTGCGGTCTTTTTTCCGGTAGCTCAGGAAAACGGTAAAGTCAAATTCATCGCGCACGCGTCGGGCAAGCTCACCGCCGACCAGCAGGCCGTCCAGATAGCGACCGAGCTTGGTTTCAAAGCTGACGGCGGTTTCATCCGAGGAATCGGGTGACAGGTAATGGATCCTGCCGAATTTGGTTTTATACAGATCCGCCAGTCCGGGCTCCATTTTCAGCGGCAGGACAGGCACGCCTTTTTGAAGCGCGCAGGGAACATCCTCATCCATCGCCGGATTGGGCTCTGTTAAAAGCTTATAGGTAATGGGGATGACAAACAGATTCGATTGCTCGATGAGGAATTCCGCTTCTTCATCCAGAGGCGCGTCGATGTATTCTTTATGAACGATAACGCAGTCGATCGCGGAAAAGAGGATATCCCTGATCCTGCCGAAAAGCCCGCTGTCATCCGGATGGCAGGCAAAATAGATCCGGGGCCATTCATCCGCGGGAATGACATTTTCTTTGGTAATATACATCCAGCCCATAGGATCATCCTTTCACGGAAAAATCTGACAGCGGTCTTCTCAGGGGCCTCCGGCGATCCGATAGATATCGCCGCCTGCCCGGTTTTCAAACATGCGGAGGAGCTCCAGATTCGCGTTCCACTTCTCCTGCGGGTAATAGCCGCCGTAGCGGCGCCTGACATCCAGCATGCGCTCTTCGATGTTCATGATCTGTGTTCCGCAGATGCTGTCGCAAAGCTGGATCAGCTGATCGAGATCATTGTAATGACAGGCGGAGAGCGCATCCCTGACCGCCTGTTTCTCTTCCTCGGTCAGGTCGTGGTTCCCGATATAGTCCTCCAGCTTTTGGAGCTTGAAGGAATGTGTCAGGCAGATACGGGCAATTCCGGGGAAGCCCAGACGCTCCATGAACTGCCAGCCGTCATAGACGTGCCGCAGGTGTCCTTTTCCGAAACGGCGGCCGATGTCATGCAGCAGCCCGCAGAGGTACGCCTTCTCCGGGTCAATGTCCCCGCAGGCTTCGGCGATGCGCTCCGCCGCGCGCGCCACGCAGCGGCTGTGTTCCCTCCAGGGACCCGGGTTGAGCAGATGGGATGCCTCCAGAATGCGTTCCGCCTTTTCGCGGGAGGGAAGAGCGATAGCCTGTTCGGCCTCATCGGCCTGCATCCAGCCGAAATCAAGCCGGTAGATGCGCGTGTCCCCGCCCCAAAGATCTTTGGCATGTTCCAGAAAGGCGGCGCCGTATTTCTCATACAGGCTTTCGTGATCGGTGGAAATGTGGACGGCGGCATGTCCGTCCATCCGTGCCTGTTCGACGGCATGCGCCAGCAGGGTCCCGAAAAGGTGCTGGCCGCGCCATGCGGGAAAGGTGCAGACGAAACCGATCCAGGGTGTCAGGTCCGTATCCGGTACGTCGTCTTTTGCGGCGAGCGTGCAGAAAGCGCACAGCTGATCCTCCTCCGTCAGCAGATAAAGACGGGCATCCGCTCCGATCCCATCCGCTGTCCGAAGCGTATCGTTTGACAAAAGCTCATGCAGCTTCTGCCCGGCCTTCCAGTCGCTCTGCGCGATGGCATCGCGCCAGTGCGCCTGCTCGGAAACGTCACAACTATAGTATTCTCGAATGATCTTTGTGCTCATGATTCCCTTATTCCTGTGATCAGTCCATTGAAATCCCGCCGGAAGTCATTCATTCTATTCTTCCGCCGTGGAAGAAGCATTCGTAGATCACGGTTCCCTTAAGGCTGATCGTCTCTTTGCCCTGAAACCAGTCAAAATCGCCATCGATATCGCACCGGTAAGTATAATCACCGTTCACATATTCGCTGGGGCCGCGAAACGGCTTGTCTTCCGGAACGTGGAGCAGTGCCTCCTTGAGAAAGTCTCCGCTGAAGTTCTCACCGGTCACCCTTCCGACATAGTTCATGCTCCAGCAGGGTACCTTTGAGATCCACAGCGCTTCCTCGCCGGCAAATCTGTTTCCGCCGAGGTATGTGTCGTAATACATATACTCGCCGTCTTCGTAGATCAGATCATGCGATTTTTCGCGGGACGGAGCGGTTTCCGCACCTTTTCCGGCATAGGTGGCCTGCTTTGCTCTGATCAGAAAATCTGTGATCTTTTTGTCTGTCATAGACGCTCCTCCCATTCCTTTCTGAGTAACCTGTATTCCAGGCGTGTCTTCATTTTTCCGTCATGCCATTCATAGTCCAGATGCTCAGCCTCCTTGATCAGGCCGTTCTTCTGCATGACCCTTTCCGAGGCTTTGTTCTCCGCGAGACATCCGGTTGTCACTCGGTAGACGTTGTTTTCCGTAAAGGCATATTCCAAAACCTTTTCCAGGGCCTCGGAAACGTATCCGTTTCCCCAGTATTTCTGAAAGGTGAAATACCCAAGATGCTCGATCTTTCCGACGGGGGTGTCGCCGATCACGGTGTACCCGATGCTTCCCACCTGCTCATGCGTTTCTTTCAGCTCCATGTGAAGGAAATAAAACCTGCGGTCAGGCTTTTTCTGGTCTTCCAGAACCTCCTCAAACTCTTTTCCGGCCTCATCATACGAATTCGATTTGATGTCCTGAAGATAGTACATCGTCGTATCATCGGATTTCAGTCTGAAATACGCGTCAAAGTCGTCTTCTTGATAATCTCTCAAAATGAGTCTTTCTGTTTCCAAAGAGATCATAGGTGTTCCTCGGGATGCAGGGCGCTGCCGGCGATCCGTGTTATCCTTGCAATTGTGTCAGCAGATACTCGACGTTCTTTTCTACAGGCTGCGTACTGTCTATGTGAATGATGGGGCAGGTAAGGCCTATCGGCAGTGATCCGTTCCTCGAGGAGGCGAATGACCTCTTCGTCATTTCTGGGATCAGAAAAAGTATAACGCTCATCTGTCTTGGGAAAGTACAGGTCTTCATTATCGATAAAGGTATATGACAGACGCTCCGCAAGCTGTTTTCCGAGCGTGCTTTTCCCGGCTCCGTTGAGCCCGCAGACAAGGATTCCCATGTTACGACCGCCTGTACCGCGCGGAACTGCCGGTCCGGTCAGATGCGGGTGACAGCAATGACTTCTTCCCCATCCATTTCTCCTGTTTCAGTAAAGCCAAACGATTGATAAAGCCTGCGGGCAGTTTCGTTTTCCGGTTCATAGGACAGCCAGCAATGCTCGGCCGCGCCGCAGGGCAGTGTCCTTATAAATTCCAGAGCAAGCCGGACCGCCTCTTTTCCGAAGCCCCTGTGCTGATACCTGGTGTCGATCATCAGGCGCCAAAGACTGTAATTCCCTTTGGCGATCTTCGGTGCGTCATCCCAGCAGTCATCGACATCGAATCCGATCATCAGAAAGCCGACCGGCGTATCATCATCATAAATGCCGAACGGAAAAGCGTGCCCGTTTGCCGTTATCGTGGTATAGGCCTCAATGATAGAGGTGCTGTTGTCTGCCACAAAGTCTCTTTGGCCGTCTGAAACCTGCAGCTTCAGGATATCCCAGACATTTCTGGCGGTTATCTTTTCGAGTCTGATCATGATCGTGTGTGCTCCGTAAGTTTGCCGGTCACCATGCATTGTATCATATTCGCCGGGAAAGGGCACTGAGGATCCTTGGGGCACTGGGCGGCTCTTTTCGGGGACGCTGCGTTGTTGGCGAGTGTGCTTGGGCGAAAATGAGGGATTTGTATTGATTTAGCCCATCTTGCTTTGGGAGATTGGATGCGTTTGGGCTAAAATGATAGATTTGCGCCGATTTAGCCCGAGCTTTCATATTATGTCAACCGAGCTTGGGCTAAAACAGGTCAATAGAGCTGAATTAGCCCAGGTGTTCATATTATGCCAACCGTGGTTGGGCTAAATCGGCGGTTTTGTGCTGATTGCGCCCACATTTCATCAAAACAGCACCGCGGAGCCATATGAAACCACTTGCACCGCGGAGCATTATAGAACCGCCTGAAACGGTAAACAAACTGCCGGATGCGGAATGCTGCATTTCGACGCAATAACCGCACCTTCTGCGGATGGATTATGTTAGAATGAATGCATATGAATGATGCAAAAAAGAAAATCATAATAAGATATGTAATATTCCTGATCGGCCTGTTTATTGCGTCGGTGGGCGTAGCGTTTTCCACCAAGGCAGGATTGGGGACGTCTCCTGTTGCTTCTGTTCCGTATTCGATCTCACTTGTAAGCTCCCTTCTGACATTTGGAGGGTGGCTGAATCTTTTTTCCGTGATACAGATCATTACGCAGGTTGTGGTGCTTAAAGGAAAATGCAACTATGCGGAGATTGCCGTTCAAACAGTCCTTGCTTTTGTGTATGGGTATCTTACTGATTTTTCATGCTGGATGATACGTGGCATCGAAGCAGGGAATTACATTATTCAATTCATGCTCATGCTGCTTGGCTGTATCATTCTTGCGTTTGGCATATGGATACAGTTTAAAGGCGGTGTGGCAATGCTTCCCGGAGAGGCGATGAACAGGGCTGTCAGCAGCGTTACGGGAAAGAGATATGAAAATGTGAAGATCATTTTTGATATTCTCTATATCGCATCAGCAGCGGTTATATGCTTCGTGTTTCTCGGAGAGTTAAGGGGAGTACGAGAGGGAAGCATTATTGCGGCTGTTTCTGTAGGAAGCATCATAAAGCTTTTTAACGGTGTTTCAGACAGATTGTCTGGGAAACCGCAGCATAAGAAATGATGGATGGGGGCTGGTATAATCGGTTGAGCGGCAGAATCGCAATTTGTCGGGGTGGAGCATGATGAGTGCTGGACTGAATTCCCTATAAAACTGCGAGAGATGTTGGTTTTATCGGGATAGAACAGGAAGGGCGTCGGACGGAATTCCCTATAAAATTGCGTGAGACGTTCGTTTTATCGGGAAAGAGCAGGAAGGGCATCGAACGGAATTCCCTATAAAATCGCATGAGAAGTTGGTTTTATCGGGGTAGAGCAGGAAGGGCATCGAACGGAATTCCCTATAAAATTGCATGAGACGTTCGTTTTATCGGGAAAGAGCAGGAAAAGTGCCGGTCTGAGTTCCCGATAAATTATGTGAAATATCGATTTCATCGGGAAAATGTAGTAATAGCGCAATAAGTACGGAGTCACCATTATTAAGACGTTACTGGTCGGAGTGGATTTGATTATTCAGGAAGCAGCACTTGCCGATGGTCTGAAAACAATTTTTAATCGAAACAAAAAATGTAATCAAAAAATCAAAATTTTTCTGAAAATATGACCCTTTTTAGTCCATTTTGATGTCTTTATATTCAGACGACAGTATATAATGAAAAGCAACAGGGTTTGAATAGATTATCACATATTTCTCGGAACGCCCGAACCATCGAGCCGGATTTATGATAAGCCCTTGCAGGACGAGGAGGACATTCATATGAAAAAGGCGAGGTTTTGGGCGATTCTTATGACCGGTTTACTGGTCTTCTCAACACTCACCAATGATTACATAATGACTGTCAATGCCGAAGAACCGAGCGGTGTTGAATTTGAATCCATCGCTCCCCCGGACTCAGCTCAGGCTAAAGGAGCAGAGGGCGGCACGCCTGCGCTTGAGCATGATGACGATGCAGAAGACACCGATCTTGAAGACGGTGAAAACGACGGACCCGCGGATGACGGGGAAGAGGCTCTCGCAGGCGGCGGCGAAAATGCCGGCGACGACGAGGAAGAAGCGCTGACCGAAGGCGATGAAGAAGAGGCTGACGGCGAAGACGATGAAGAAGCGCTGACCGACGGCGATGAAGAAAAAGAGACTGACGGCGAAGATGATGCCGACGCCCAGGACAAGGATAAAGACAAAGAAGACGCCGATAAAGAGGAAAAAGAGGGCGAAAAGGGAAAAGTCAAGGAAGAAGCATCTTATCCCGCTAAGGATTTCGGAACTTTCAGTGCGGGCGGAATGAGTGTGTCGATCGATGCTCCCGAAGGCGCTTTCCCTGAAGGAACGGAAGTCAGTGTTACCCCCGTATCTGCTGACAGATCTGCTGTGGAAGATGAGCTCGGAGACGATGTCGAGCTGAACGGGATCGTTGCGGTCGACATCACATTTACATATAAAGGCAAGGAAATCCAGCCCAAGGTACCCATCAGTGTATCATTCGCGGGCCTTGATCTGGGCGGTGATTCCGTCGCCGTATTCCATGAAGGTGATGACGGACTTGATAAGGTCAAGGATGTGGATGATACTTCATCCGTAGAGATTGATGCTGCTTCGTTCTCCACATATCTCCTCGCGGGTTATTCCGAGAAAGGTGAACTTGAGGTTCGTGAAGCTGCAACACCTGATGAGGCTGACGGCGAAATCATCACAGACGGTGATAACGGAAAGATCAAATTCAGCATTGGATGGAATGCAAAGACGAATACAAAGGGAGCGCTGTATTTTAACTATAATTATGGTGAGGGCGGTTCCGTGAAAAACCGTACGAAAGAGGTCGGGGTCGGTACAAAAGCGGACCTTAAGGACGGCGATATCATCAGTTTCCCCTCTAATCTGGAAGCTGATGTAGCAGCACGGGCTCCGGGCTATGAAGTTGTATGGATGACTTATGAGAGACAGAAGGATTATACCGACGAAAACGGAAAAAAATGTCACACCATTCATATCAATGGTACGCTGCGCGGAGCATATAAGGTTAAGTATTTCGAGGATGGTGCTGAGCTCACTGACTTTGCGTACGGCGGAACAGCTTTTGCCGATGAGACGATCACGCCTCAGAAACCGGACGGATACATTATAACCAAGGTAGAAGACGCTGTTATCAATCACTGGGATGCCGATGAAAACATCGTTAAGGTTACCGTTAAAAAAGATCAGGGCGAGGCATATGCGAAGTATACCGTCAAATTCTTCTACGATGGGGTAGAAGCAGTTGATGAGAGACTTGAAGATCAGACTGTGTATAAGGGTTCTCTCGTCAAAAACGGAGGCAAGCTTGATTACACGATAGCAAATAATACTGTATACAGGCGTATGAACGGTTTGCATAATATAAAATACACTCTGGACAATGCAAACAGTAAAAAGAAGATTGATGCGCTCTCTGCGACAGAGCCCAATGAAATCCTCCTCTACTATGTGAGACCTGATACTACATACTATGTTAATGCTCATTATCAGAATGATAAGAACCGCAGTACCTATACTGTTGTCAACGTAACCGGAGATTTTAAAGCGAAGGCAGGCGATACCATTACACTTGCTGATGTGGAAAGCAATGTCGTGCTTACCCGGAACGAAAAAACGGGCGATAAAGATCAGGATGATAATGCGATTACCCTGGATATTACGTACAAGGTCAATGACACAAGTTCTGACAAATCCATCATCGTAGGTTCCAGTGATAATGTCCTTGATGTTTATCTCGACAGAACGCAGAATATTGTCAGCTTCTCGATCCTTCTTCCCGGTGAGGCAGTACCTGATTACTCTAAAAAAGTCTCATCGAAGGATCCGAAGTACTTCTCATCCAGAGACTATGGTCAGCATGTCTGGCAGACTACCGGCGATGTATTTGCGCCAGGGGTTTGGTATGACTACACTCTCGGCGACGGATTGCTGGAAGCCCATGGGATCACGATTCCTGATGACATTAAGGACAAGATCGATGCATGGCTTAACAGTGACAAAGTACCTGAGTATAATGGTAAGCACTGGGATGATGTTATCTGGTATACATACAAGAATGATGATGCCAAGTTTTCCAGTCACTTCTATGTAAACGGATATATTCCGTTAGAAACAACCACATATGATACCACGATCATGGTAAGTGCCGAACCTGCGGAAAAGGTATACAATGCAAAGCAGTTTGCCTTGTCAGAAATAAGCGGTACAAAGTATACATATGTAAGCACAAACCTTCCTGAAGGTTATACGATCGATGCAAAGACTGAGGTCGTATTTGCGGATGAGAACGATGGCATACATAAAGATGTATATAAAGGAGCGCATAGAGTTATTAAGGACAGTATTATTATAAGAGACGCTGACGGCATTGATGTTACTGATAAGTTCAATAAGGAAAAGATAGAGACCAAAGCCGCCGATCTTACGATAAAACGCGCACCTGTGACCATCACTACCGGATCATACACATGGACCAGGCTTGACGATGGGTCAAAATTCCGTTACGAATACGATTCAGCAAGCATTGAAGGAATCTTTGATGCAGACGCATGGATTCGTGAGAAGATAAGCGCTACCGGATATGCAGACGAATTTGATAGAGACTTCGCTAACGGATACAAAATCGTTATTGGTGAGCAAGAATTATATACCCACAGCATAAAAGCGCTTCTTGCAGATGATTACTATATCGCAGCTGAGAATATCGGTACCCTCCGTGTGAACAGGAGAGTGACCTCTAATCCTCCCGATGACCCGGACGATCCGGATGACCCTAACACGCCGGATACGCCTGACACGCCGGATACGCCCGACACACCGGATGAACCGGATACTTCTGATACATTCGATATACCGGATATGCTTTCAGCACCTATACTTCAGAATGTGGGTCAGCTGCAGGCGGCACCTGCACAGGCAGTTGGTCCTGCGGTACTGGGTGCAAGACGTCCGAGGGTACTCGGGGCAAAGCGTGACCCTCAGGTTCTCGGCTCAAGACGTGCAGCCACCGGTGATGATTCCATGATGGGCACCTGGGGAGCACTGTCCTTAATGTCCTTCGCAGCATTCTGGGCATACCTGATCGCCGAAAGACGCCGCAGGATGATGGAAGTCGGAGATCAGGACGAAGATCTGGATGACTGATGACAGATGATAAATGACAGTTGATAGATTGTGCTGCGCTTTTGTGGCACAAAAGATCGGATTTTGGACAAAAGATCGGAGCGCCGGTTAACCCCGGCGCTCTTTTCTGTTACAAAGGGAAATTCTGTCACAAGGGGAAACTCTGTCACAAAGGGAAACTGGCTTAACGCTCCTCCCATTCCTTTCTCAGTAATCTGTATTCCAGGCGTGTCTTCATTTTCCCGTCATGCCATTCGTGATCCAGATGCTCGGCCTCTTTGATCAGGCCGTTCTTCTGCATAACTCTTTCTAAGGCTTTGTTCTCCGCAAGACACCCGGTTGTCACTCGGTAGACATTGTTTTCTGTAAAGGCATATTCCAGAACCTTTTCCAGCGCCTCGGAAACATACCCGTTTCCCCAGTATTGCTGAAAGGTGAAATACCCAAGATGCACGATCTTTCCGACAGGGGTGTCGTCGATCACCGTGTACCCGATGCTTCCCACCTGCTCGTGCGTTTTCTTCAGTTCCATGTGAAGGAAATAGAACTTGCGGTCAGGCTTTTTCTGATCTTCCAGAACCTCCTCGAACTCTTTTCCGGCCTCCTCATACGAATTCGATTTGATGTCCTGAAGATAGTACATGGTCGTATCATCAGATTTCAGTCTGAAATATGCGTCAAAGTCACCTTCCTTATAGTCTCGCAAAATGAGTCTGTCTGTTTCCAAAGAGATCATAAATGTTCTTCAGGATGCAGGGCGTTTCCGGCGATCCATGTTATCTTCGCAGCTGTGTCAGCAGAAACTCGACATTTTTTTCTACAGGCTGCGTTCCGTCTATGTGTATGACAGGGCAAGTGAGGTTTGCTTCAGTGAGCCAGGTCGATACAAGATCCTCCGGCCTGCTTTCAACGAGCGAAAACCATTTGTTTTCCCGGTCCGAAAGGTCACCGCCGTCAGTTATCCTGTCGCCGAATTTCTGACGGGAGCGGTTCCTCACGCGCTCCAGTCGGATTTCTCTGGGAACGTCGATCACGATCACATACTCCAGAAGGGATAGAAGCCTGTCCCCATAAGAGCCTTTTACCGCTGCAAAGACGAATCGGTCATCAGCAGTGATCCGTTCCTCAAGAAGGTGAATGACCTCTTCGTCACTTCTGGGATCGGCAAATATATAGTGCTCATCAGTCTTAGGAAAGTACAGGTCTTCGTTATCAATAAAGGTATATGACAGACGCTCCGCAAGCTTTTTTCCGAGCGTGCTTTTTCCGGCTCCGTTGAGCCCGCAGATCAGGATTCCCATATTACAAGCACCTGTACCGTGCGGAACTGCCGTCCCGGTCAGATGCGGGTGACCGCAATGACTTCTTCGCCATCCATTTCTCCTGTTTCAGTGAAGCCAAACGATTGATAAAGCCTGCGGGCGGCTTCGTTTTCCGGTTCATAGGAAAGCCAGCAATGCTCGGCCGCGCCGCAGGGCAGTGTCCTTATGAACTCCAGCGCAAGCCGGACCGCCTCTTTTCCGAAGCCTTTGTGCTGTTGTCCGCCACAAAGTCTCTTTGGGCGTCTGACACCTGTAGCTTCAGGATGTCCCAGATATTTCTGGCGGTTATCTTTTCAAGTCTGATCATGACCGTGTGCGCTCCGTGAGTTTGCTGGATATCATGCATTGTATCATATTCGCCGGGAAAAGGGCACCGCGGATGTTTTGGGGGGCTTGGGGGCATTGGCTTGTGGAGGGCGTATCTGAGGGAGAAGGAGCCAAAACGGACGTTTTGCTGAATTTGGCTCCTTTCGAGGCTGCCGTATTTGAGGAGAAGGAGCCAGAACGGACGTTTTTGCTGAATTTGGCTCTCTTTGAGGCCGGCACATTTGAAATGAAGGAGCCAAAACGGACGTTTTGCTGAATTTGGCTCCTTTCGAGGCTGCCGTATTTGAGGAGAAGGAGCAAGAACGGACGTTTTTGCTGAATCTGGCTCCTTTCAAGGCTGCCGTATTTGAGGAGAAGGAGCCAAAACGGACGTTTTTGCTGAATTTGGCTCCTTTCGAGGCTGATGTATTAGAGGGAAAGGAGCCGAAACGGACATTTTTGCTGAATTTGGCTCAGGCGCAAAAAGGCAATAAAAAAGAGCGATAGACGGGGCTCGAACCCGCGGTCTCCACCTTGGCAAGGTGGCGCTTTACCAACTAAGCTACTATCGCGCAAGCAAGAAATATTGTATACGTGATTGTCCTTCCTGTCAATACTTTTTTTCGGTTTTTTGCGATTTTCTGCGATAAAGTCATATCTTCGGTTTCCGCGATCAAGTCATTTTTTCAGTTTTCTGCGATCGGGCTGTAGCTGATGCGTACATCGATGTCCTGGCGGTAGTTTCCGAAGTTCTTGCCGAAGATCGTCACGCCGCCGATGTGATCGGCGGTGTCGGGGACCGAGATGCGCAGTCGCGCCGGGACATCGGGAGAGAAGCGGAATCCGTCGATCGTCACGTCGGAGATCTGCAGGCCGTCGATAAAGGTTCCTTTGTGGTTGATCATCAGCATCTTCAGCAGACCGTACTGGTTCCAGTTCGGATACCACCAGTCAGGGGTGAACATACCCCGCACATCACCGAAATCTCCGGGCGAGAGCCATGATCCCAGAAGAACGTCGTTTAAGTGGAAATTGATATCGGAGGGCCAGGCGCTGTTGACGCCGGGGGCCTCAGAGCTCAGCTCGAGAGAGACGCAGATCTCGTCGATCTGCTGTGACGCGGGGACGAAGTTGGGGATCTGATATTCCACAAATCCGCGCGTGAACCAGAGGATGTCCGCGTCGAAGCGCTCCGGATG
>JAILFA010000025.1 GCA_024687125.1 Lachnospiraceae bacterium | reverse complement strand
AGTAGACGTACGACGTGTTCTTGATCTTTTTTATCGTAATTCCACTCGCTACCCCCGGTATCTGGACCTGAAATTTCTTGTACATGGCACCTCCCAGTCGAGCGTTAATTATCTCTCGATTATCGTACCATGTTCACCCACCAAATGCAAGCGTTTTTTCAAAGAACTTCCAATATTTTGCGTTTTCCAGCCACTCTTTCCAATCTTATCTCACGATTCGAGCGTTAATTTCCTCGGAAGTTGAGATTTTTCAAAGAACTTCCAATATTTTGCGTTTTCCAGCCACTCTTTCCAATCTTATCTCACGATTCGAGCGTTAATTTCCTCGGAAGTTGAGATATTATTCTTCAAAAAATGTCTCATAGTAATTCATAGTAACAAAAACTGCTCCCGAGAGCTACTTTCCCCAGAAGCTGAGAAAAGTCAGAGGTTACCTCCACCCGCACTCATCATCCATTCCATAACCTTTTAGGTGATATTCTCTCATAGGATTCTGCTTTTTCCCTTTTCGATAATCGTTTCGGGTATAGTTCCCAACATTGAGTGTATTCCCTTGCGCTTCGTTCGACTCCCTATACATATCGTAAACCACGATTGTCTTATAGATTATTTCATATAAGCTATATAAAACAATCGGAAATCCAATAATAGTCACGATACTTGCCAATTTACTTAGCACATCCCACACCACAGTATACCTCCACGATCTAGAGAGATTTCAGCTCGTTCACAACACTCTGAAGCAAATTCTCCGCTTCCTGAGTATTCCGGCTCTTGAGAGCCACCTTGTACGATAGATAGAGCCTCCCATTCCGTGTAGCGGAGCCAATCGGAACGACCAGGCGTTCCGATGTACAGAGCCATCCTTTGCAATGGATGTAGCGCGATTGTTTTTTGCAAGCCCTTTTTGCATAAAGTTGCAACTCAAGTGCAAAGCTCATTGTTCACAATTTGTTCATGGTGACAGGCACCGTTGTTATCAACCACTCTATAAACTCTCTCACTGCTCCGGATCCACCAGGTTTAGCACTAACGAAATCCGCAATTCTTTTAATCTCTTCTACAGCATCTACTGGGCAGGCTGTGATTCCTCCTGCATCCTTTACTGGCCCCATGCATTGCAGGTCTAAGATATCATCACCAATATAGGCGACCTCCTCCAATTTTCCACCAGTGATTTCAAAAAGTTTCGAAAGCTTATCACGGCATGATTGATAAACGTGTGTGATGCCAAGCTCGTGGGATCTGTTCAAGACTATTTGACTCTCACGTGCTGTAATGATAACCGGAATGATTCCTGCTTTCGGAAGCAGATCATATATACCGCACCCATCCTTAATGTCGAAGGCTTTAAAGACTTCTCCAGATGGTCCCATGTAAATCTTACCGTCCGTAAGTGTGCCATCAACATCCATGACAAGGAACTTGATTCTATGTTTAATGCCATCTTTCAAAACTATCACCTCATTGTGGAGCTTTTTTATATCAATATAGCCCTCTATGATATGGCTAATAATATATAGATCTTCTAAAAGTTGATTTAATACTACAGATGAACCAAAATCATTTGCCTCGATTAGTCCAACTAGTTCACAATTTGTTCATGGCGACAGGCACCTAGTCCCCGCAAAACAATCAAACAATGCCAACACCAATTATATCCTGTAAACGTATTGTACCAACTAGTATTCCATCATCCACAATCGGTAAGCACGAAACATTTCTTTTCTTCATTATATTCATTGCCTCTACTGCCAATTTATCTGATGATATCGTTATAGGATTCTTTGTCATAGTTTCCTCTACATTAAGGGAATATACATTCACTTCATTTTCAAGTAGTCTTCGTAAATCTCCGTCTGTAATAATCCCTTGCAATTCTTTCTCCTCATTAATAATAGAAACAATCCCTAATCCTTTTTTACTTAATTCAACGATCGCATCTTTTATGCTACCATTATCCCGTATTAGCGAATTCTTTTCTCCAGTAGCCATAAGATCAGAGACCTTTAGCACCAACTTTTTTCCAATACTTCCTGCCGGATGAAATCTCCCAAAATCTGCATCTTTGAATCCGTATACTGCACTAGCAACAACTGCCAAAGCATCTCCATACACTAGTTCTACGGTGGTGCTTGAAGTTGGTGCCAGTCCCAAATAGCAAGCCTCAGAAAACTCTGGAAAAACCTGAACTATGTCGGCACTCTTGGCAAGCGTAGAATTACTATTTCCAGTTAGCGCAATTATTCGAGCACCAATCATTTTTATACTTGGAAGGATTCGAATTATTTCATCGCTTTCTCCACTATAACTGATAGCAACCACAACATCTTTTTCTGAGATCATTCCAAGATCCCCATGCATTGCTTCAGCAGGATGTAAGCAAAATGATGGTGTACCCAAACTGGAAAAAGTAGCTGCAATTTTAGTGGCTATATGTCCAGGCTTTCCCATACCAGTAACGATCACCTTGCCTTCACAGGTTGTTATTGTGTCCAGAATAGATAAAAAGGTATCATCAAGGCTCTCTCTTGTTTTTTTCAGTGCTTCTATTTCAATATCAAAAACTCTTTTTGCCTCATTAAGTTTGTCCACAACAACACCTTTCTTACCAAATCCTTATTATTCTCTCTAGCATACCTTCAAATTCATCAAGTTTTACCATGTTGGGTCCATCTGACAAGGCATTATCAGGATCGGGATGAACTTCGAAGAATAATGCATCAGCCCCGGCAGCGACAGCGGCTTTTGCAAGAGGCTCCACATAATCACGATTCCCTCCTGTAGCGTCACCCTGACCTCCAGGCTTCTGAACAGAATGCGTAGCATCAAAAACCACAGGGTACCCCAGCTTCTTCATTTCTACTATTCCAGTCATATCTACGACCAGTGTGTTATACCCAAAACAGGTGCCTCTCTCACAGAGCATGATGTTTTTATTCCCTGAATCCTCTAGCTTCTTAACAACATTCTTCATATCCCATGGAGCCAAGAATTGAGCCTTCTTAACATTGATGATCTTCCCTGTTTTAGCTGCAGCAACAAGAAGATCAGTTTGACGACATAAAAAAGCAGGTATCTGTATTATGTCAGCTAACTGCGATACTTTTTCTGCCTGCCACGGCTCATGAATATCTGTACAGATCTTTAATTCTAGCTCATCCTTGACTCGATTTAGAATTCGCACTCCTTCGTCGATTCCAGGCCCACGATACGAATCAATGCTAGTACGATTGGCCTTGTCAAATGAAGCTTTGAAGAAGTAATCAAGATTCAACCTTTCAGCTATGCCTTTCACTTTCTCAGCTATAAGCATAACATTTTCTTCAGACTCTATAACGCATGGACCGGCAATCAAAACTCTCTTGTTACCAGGCCGATCCATTCCTTTTGCCATCATCTTTGCCAGTTCAAAGTCTTTTTTCTCATCAATATCTATAGCTTCAATACCAGATACTTCCTGAATAAAAGGTTTAAACCCAATGCGCCTATTGTTTTCAGTATAAATCTCTTTCCTAAATATGTAGAATCCGCTTGTTTCTATCCACACAGGTTCAATATCCTGCGTTCTGGGAACATCGTTGAGATCATAGTTAATAGTTTTATCCCTATACCATGCAAACGTCTGCTCTCTCTTTGCCGAAAAAGCAGAATCGTACCCACAATACAGAACCCTATTTAACGCCGTTTGAATAGTTTCTGTCTTTATAAACGGAGAAGTCGTATGAGCCAACACATACACATCGGCATCTACGACTTTAATAAACTCGCGATATATATCAAAACCTTTAACTAAATCCCCATCAAGATATTCAGGTCTTTTCAGGAATCTCGTACTTGCCGGAATATAGTTTTTTACGATTTCATCACTACAGTAAACATAAACCTCATCTATTCCCTCAACCAAATTAAGTGTATTACAGATATGCCAGCACAATGGATGACCTGCAATTGGGAGAATATTCTTGTGATGTAATCTTTGTGAATTTAGTTTTATTGGTATTAAAGCTACTGTTTTCATAAAAAACACCATCCATTCTGTTCAATAATCCCCTATCTTTCTAATTAACAATCCTATGTTTTAAACCTCTTCCCTCAGAAATTTCAAAAGTTCAAACTTGCTATTTGGAATAATCCACATCTCAGGATGAAACTTATTATTCATCTTCGCAAAAAACGTCATATAATTTTCATCCAACATTTTCGGTTTTTTATTTACACAATTGAAACAAAAATATGCTTTGACGCAATCTTCCAACCATATTTTTGATGAAAGCACAGCTCCTGAAGATATGGTAATAAAAATCTTATCCTTAAAGTTACCATTCATTTGAATTATTTCCCAAGGAAGATTACTCTCAAGAACCTCACAATTCTTAAATCTATTTTTAGTCACTCTTGGATGATGCTTAATGATTACATTCTCAGAGCCAACTGTCTTAATAACATCATTGAACAACTCTTCGTCATTTATATTTTCTTTCTTGTCTTTTGAAAAAGATTCCTCAATTAGAATTACCTTATATTTGTCAATCTTTTTGGCATCTCCTTTATATCCAAAAACTGCATTTAGAAGTTTTTTATCATTCTCATCATTTGGAGAAAATTTTCTGAGTTTGTTCTTTTTATATTGACAATCCCACAAAACCAACTCCGGATTATATATATATAGTGCGTCTACATTGTGATATGGATTTGGTAACCTTGTCAATCCGCAATACACTTTCATTATTCTTTCCAAAAATTGATATTGATTATATTTTGTATATGTAGAATACCCCTCCTCGATCCTATATAGCAAAAGATTCCTGTTTCGTTTTCGTAGGGAGAGAAAAAATTGACATGCCGGAATATCCAGATTACAAACCACTAATGCATTATAATCTTTCAGTGGAATGCCAAATCTATTAAAAAGACGCTCTTCATTTTCCATTACCAGCAGCGTTTTATAAATCTTGTGAAAGATATTTCCACCTTGATAAATATCAGACACAGAACTATAGTATACATTACTAAAAATCGCAAGTTCTCTTAAGTTATCGGATATTGTCTGCATATTATGAGAATAGTCTGTCAGTACAATATCGACATCGTCCCCGTGCATATTAAATCTTTTTAATTGGAGCGCAGCCATAAGAATGTTGTATGTGTTACAAAGAATTAAAACTTTCATTAAGAATACCGTAATTGTTCAAATAAACAGGTATTTATGTAGTAACATATTGTCTAATGATTAATAATCTATCCATATACAAAAGCCATCTATGCTTCTACTATGTTCAGTTTCTTGCAGATATGGCAACACAATGGATGGGCTTTATGTAGAAATTTTTCAATCATCTTTTTGACTTAAGTGTTATTGCTACTGTTTTCGTCTTACACCTTTTTCTCTTCTCATTATCTGTTTTCAAGAACTCTTTTTGTAAGTGATTCTCTTTATTGCTCAATCAATCTCTTCATAAATGAGATTCCTCTTCTTATATTATCAACGAAAAAATCATCCTCAATAATGAATAAAATGAAGAAATATGTTATGCATCCCAGTATGGTCATGATAAGAGAGGATATAATACAGCTATTCAACAAATTCGACAATACAAACATCTCAATATACATAATAATGCTCGATAGTGTATAGCGTGGTAAATACCTCAATACCCGTGATATACTTATTTCTTTTCTAATTATGTATAAAAGAATTATAGATATAGAAGCTTCGGCTGTAACAGATGCACACGCCGCTCCTTTCGATTGAAATGCACTTATTAACACAGTATTCAGCAAAGCATTTATCACTGCACCAATTATTACTGCACAAGTAAAAATATTTTGCCTTTTCGTTGGAATTAAGTATTGCATTCCAGTAACATTACTTACTCCAATAATAACAATCAAAAATGGCAAAATATGAAGCAAATTTATTACAGGAATATACTCATTTCCAAAAAACCAAGGAACAAAACTGTTTGAAATGCCAATCAACCCAAAGCATAATGGCATTCCTAGAAACCATATAAATCGATAGCTTCTATATAGAATGCTTTTGGCAGCTTCTTGATCTCCATTATTGTAGTAATATGCAATTCTTGGAGTAACAACAGTTCCCAAAGCAGTAACAATCATTAGTGTAAGCTTTGATATTTTCATTGCTTGTTCATAATACCCGTTCTCGGATGGATTATTGGTTATTAGCCCAATCATTGTTTTATCAAGAACTGTGTATACAGAAATAGCTACAGTCGGAATAAAAAGCAATATGACTTGCTTGAAATGTCTTAATGGTCTGATTTTTCCGATTTTTCTTATTTGTCTTAAATCAACATACCTTCTCAAGAAGAACCACAAGACAATATTACTAACAAATACGAAAAAAGAAAGTCCAAATGCATACTTATATATGTCATTTTTTGTTTTAACAAAAGCAAAAATGTATATTACTCCTATCAGCTTAACTATTGAGTTTCTGATAACCATCTTCCCAAATTCTTCTAACCCCTGAAAATACCATGTCACATCAAATACAACTGCTAGTATATTTATACATAGAATTAAATATAATACAAAGTCACTACAGTACTTGCAATATATCAAATAGGATAGTAATGAGATAATTGAACTGAAAATCTGAAGGATTTTAATCTCAAGAAATAGTCTAGTTCTTTCAGCAGGATTTTCTCTAACAATAGATATTTCTCTTTGTCCAAATAAGGTTATCCCTAATGTAGCAAAAAGAACAAAATAAGACACTATAGACTCAGCAAAGCTAACACGTCCCACATTCTCTGGTCCTAAAACCCTGGAAACATATGGGGTAGTAATAAAAGGAATTATGATCGTTAATACTTGATATAGCAGATTATAAAAATAATTTTTTCTAATGCTTGTTTCTTTATTCATCAACTGAAGTTAATCACAGAATATAATAACCTTACCGCCTCACGTAAAAAATCAATACTTTATTTGCACATCCAGTCATTCCACAAAATATTCCCTTACACTTTTGCTAAATGTTTCTTTTTCCTTGGATATTGAGACCCTATACTCCTCAAAATCCTTATTTAAAATGCAATAATTTAACATAACTTCACTGATACATGAACGAATACTGTCAAAATCCTTCCTAACATCATTAAATTTGTAACGATTAGATATATTAACATCCTCTATGAAATTTGCACTTCCCTCTCTTCCCGTAATGATACAGCATCCTGAAATAGCCGCTTCTCTCGGCATTTTGTCTTTACCGGGATGATTTCCAAAATCAAGATATAGCTTGGCTTTATTCATCAATCCAATAATCTCATCCCTATCCATGTTTTCTATAGGGATCCATTCATATTCTTTAATCATACTTCTAAGATATTGAATCTTATCATATCCCTTCTTCGGATTGTAAATTATTATATTATCTCTTTTTTCATTTATATGTTTCTCCATATATTGATCATTAATATAGTCTGTTAGATAGCATAAACCATCCTTATTAAATCCCCTTTTTTCAAGCCAATCCTTAGCATAGTAGCTTTGAAAATAATGATATTCAGCTTCCTTAATACTATTTTTTGCGCCTATAGTACGTCTTAAATGATAGATAGTCTTAAGAAATCCATCCTTATTTACTTGATATTTAAAGCTTGCCAAGGAACGATAGAAATCAACACTAAGCCACCAAATGCCTTTCTTAATAGGCTTATTTTTGAACAATAGCAAGTATTGCACAAGGGTTTCTGGGACAATCAGCAGATTCTTTTCATTATTACAATCAATACTATCAACATCGATGAATCCATTAACATATTTCTCATATTGAGGATTAATCTTTATGGGAAGATTACCATGTTTAACATAAACTATTTTTGATTTTCCCCCTTGACTATTGATCGAATTTACGAGTTGATGTAAACACTCTGGTCCTCCTGTCTTTACAAAAGCAGGACAAATAACATATATGATATCGTATTTTCCCATTCTAAACCTCTTTAATTAAAAATATATCGCCAACTTGGTATGCACTATTCTTGTATTTCTCCAACTCATCTATACAATGAATAATGCATTCTCCCTTTAGCGATTCTTGGATATTAATATACCCACTCCAGCAATTCTTTAAAAAATCTAAAGTTCTGTCGAATAGGCCTTCGACATTCCTATAAATTTGTGGATTAAACTCGATGAATACTGGTACAGTAGTATTATAAAAAAAACTTTTTCCTCCAAACAAAACAAATGGCTCGAATCCTTCAGTATCAATCCAAACATATTTGATTGATTGTATGTTAATACTGTTATTTTTCAAATAATCATCCAATGAAATGATATTTATTATTTCATAATCATTTGAAGTAAAACTGATAACGCTGTTTCCACCAGGATTATCAGTGTTTTTATACAACCTCATCTCATCTGATTTTTCTCCTAAGCCAACATTCTCTATTCTAATACTATCTTCCAGTTTATTAAGCACAATATTGCATTTATTCAACATAAAGTTGTTGGAATCCGGTTCAAAACCAATAACTTTTACATTTGAATCTAGTTTCTTTCTAAAATAAATGCTTGTTGTTCCTATATTGGACCCTATATCTAAAAAATAGCCTTCTGTCTTCGAATTGTCCCCATAGTATTGGTTTGACAATCTATGAAACAATTTCATTTCATTTGATGCAAATGTACGCCCATCTCTAATCATTGAGCCAAAAACACCGTCAAAATCTTCAGAAACGCCTACGAAAGTCAAATCATCCACTTCACAAATTCTATAACTTGACTTATTATTCAATGCTTTTTTTACGTAATTTGCCTTATACGCTAGCCTTCTTCTTTTTAACCATATTTGTTTTCTGATTCTTTCAGAAATCACAAAATGATAAAACTCTTTCAAAAATGTCATAGTATAGCATCCCTTCTCAATTTTTCTACTCTCCATGTAAGCAAAGGGCTTCATCAAAATAAATACCTGATGACAATATGCAAATTAAAACTGCCATTAGAATATCACTCGTAAACCAAGCAAAAATATCATAAAAGAATCCCGAAATCATAATACTCAAAAGACAAATCCCACAGGCCTCATAGATTCTATGTTTACTAAGAATACTCCTAAACGCAATAATTAAATAGTACATCATAAACAAGAGACCACATAATCCATAATCTAAAAGGACTGTCAAATATGTGTTGTCAACTGCTCCAGACCACCCCCTAATGGAATGGCTCTTTAAGAATGAAATAGCATACTCAAAGCCTTTGCCAAACATCTTTTCTCCAACTCCCCATTCCGAATATGCCCTCAATCCATTTCTAATCATAGTAACCCTATTAAAATTTGACATATTTGATTTATCCATTCCTGTTAACCATCTAGCCTTTATAAGATTCCATATATTCATGAGCTGACTCTTAAATACCACGCAAATACACAGGGATCCTATAACAATTATCATATTAATGAGCAGTTGTTTTCTGTCTATCACTATTTCTCTATCAGCTATTCTTTTTGTAAATATAATTATATTTACTATTACAAAAGAAACCCACGAACTTCTAGACTGAGTACCCACCAAGCATATAATAACCGTTCCTTTAGCGATGGTATCAATTATCTTATTATTGCAAGGATAGTATACAAGTATAATCCAAGTAATAACACAAAACACAGCGCAAACTATTGGATGAATAAAAACCGTTCTAACTCTTGAATCAATAGTACCAAATGAAAAAGCTCCGAACTGTCTTGAACTCACATCTATTAAGCTATAAAACAGGCTATTCTTTGTTATAAATTCTACAACTCCTAGTATGGCGTTAATTATTCCGAAAAGCTTTATGGTTTTTATCAATTCATCTAATTCTACACTCCTAATTAAACAATTTGATAATAGAATTGCTCCTAGTTCATATACAAATATTTTTTTTGAACTATTATAGAAATCCAGCAAAATAATGGAAGAAACGACAATTCTGTACACCATAAAAGCTATATGAACATATAGATAATTCCTTTCTTTAACTGATTCCCCAGTTTTATATACATATGTAGAACACAGAATAAATGAAAATATCAATTCTATCGGCAGCAAGATATATCCTTGCCTGTTTTCCATCTTGTACCGACAAAAACATACTGTCGTAAGAAATATGAACATAACAAACAACGGAATATTTATTCTAATTTTCATCATGTTATATCTTTTCTAATTTGCTATTCTGAAGTAGATCTAACAATTGTTGAGCTGATTCTTTCCATGAATACTTGTTTAATATCTTTTCTTTATTCTCAATAAGTATATCTTCAGATTCCAGAAGCTCATACAAATTGATAGATGAATTCTTCGGATCAATATAATATGCAGAATCTTCATAAATCTCCGGTAAACAACTTGTATTTGAAACAATAACGTCTTTTCCTAAGCTCAAAGCTTCTAATGGTGGAATTCCAAATCCCTCATACAGTGAAGGAAACACAAAAGCACGTGATTCTTGCATAAGAGCTTTCATCTCTCCATCAGTAATATATCCAAGAAAGATAACATTACCATATTCATTATAAATGCTTGCAAATTTATTGCCTTTCCCTGCTAGTCCAGCAACAACAAAGCAATAAGAAGGGTTGTTTTTCGCATTATCCAAAATCCATTTGAAATTTTTATTATAATTCTGAGCTCCCAAGCAAAAAAAATACTCTCCTCGTTTAATCTCAGGGTGTTTTCTAAATACTAAATAATCTGGTTCTATTCTCTCGATATGCTGCCACGCATTTGGTATTACCACAACCCTACACTCGTCGCATTTGTACAAACGTAATATATCTGACTTGGATGTATTTGAAACAGTTAGTATAATACTTTTTGAGTGAATTAACGAATAATCAACTAATCTATGCCAGTAATATAGGATGGCTTTTCTCCATTGCCCACTTATATAAACCTTAGGATTAATCAAATGAGTTACATCATGTTTGCAAGTAATCCCAGGACAAAACAACGATGGATTTCCGTCCAAGTTTATTGGTATCGCTCTATTCTTTTTTACATACAAATAAAAATCGGTTTGAATCCAAAGCTTATGATGCTTTCTCAGTAAAACAACATTTATATTCTCAAACGACGGTTTTTCGTGTGCATCTTTGGGAATAGCCAACTCGAACCGCGTTTCCTGATATTGTTCACTTTTTAGAATAATATCCAACGCTTTCAAGATTTCATATGAATATCTGCCAACCCCTATTATATTTCTTCTTAAAAAGTCACCATTAAATACATACCTTTTCATTTTTACTGAGCCTTTTTATTTTTTAAATATCGCAAATAAATCTGAGCTGATTCAATATTAACTTTAGCCTTTTCTTTTCTTCTTTCTATAAAACCCATCATATTTTTTCTAGTAGCTGTTCCCTCTCGATGAATAACACTAAGATATGGATAATATACGACTAACCAATTGTTTATTTTACATTTGTGCATCAAAATCTCTTCTTCCCAATAGAACGGCGTTTCTGGGAAAAACAGATACTCATTACATGCCATAAATCGAGTTGAGAATACTAAACAAGCTCCTGATAGTGTAACATTATACTCAATATTGCTAAATCCATTGATTTTTTTTGGCACTTTTTCTGCAATCCATCTATTAATCCTACTCCCCCACCATAACTCTTTAATAATACTTCTACCAATAGGAACTTTCATCTTAGCTTTTAATTTACTAATTCTATCATTCACAAATTGTTCATCCCATTCTTCCCTATGGTGCGGATTATCATGCTTCCTTTTTATTGGAATATATATATCAGGACCCATCACATAATATCCTGTTCTGATAAATGCTTCCTTAATACAGCATAATGTATCTTTTTGATGAAACTCGATATCATTATTGCAAACCACTAAAAAGTCGAGCTTCTCATTTTTTATTGCTTGGTATCCCAAATTATTTCCATATGAAAATCCCGTTGTATTGCTTAATAGTAGAACTTGGATGCATTTATTATCTCTATAGTAAGCCTCTATAAGTTTTCCTGAATCATTTGTTGACGCATTATCTACTATCAGTATAACCACTTCATCATTTGCGTCATTTTCTAAATTTATTATTGATTCTATACAACATCTAGTTACTTCATATTCATTGTAATGTAGGACTAAAAAACCAATTTTCATATTTTCTTATCTATAATAATTCGGGTATTACCAAGTATAAATACCTCTTCGCTACCATACTTCTTGAGAATCTCGCCGAGAACTTCAAGAAATTCATATTATTTTCGTCTTCCAAACTTGAATGCATAATATCTAGCATAAAGAACGCTCTAGGCGTTCCTTCTGTTAACATACTGGTTTTGTAATTACTTGCTTTTCAGAAAAGAATTTACCTTAGATACCCTTATAAACTCTGTTGTATACTAAATCAAGCTTTATTATAGTCTTTTCTATAGAAAACTCTTCCAAAAATACTCTTCTAATCATATCTTTGGTTATAGTATTGTTCTCTAACAGACCTTTAATTCTATACATTGCTTTTTCATAATCTCCCAAATCATACTTCCAACCATTCTCTCCATCTCGAACAAGTTCTTGATTCCCTACAACATCCGAAGCCACAATTGGAACCCCTGCTCTCATCGCTTCAATCATGCTATATGGCAAGCCCTCGAACAATGCAGTACTTAAATATACATCTAATGCACCAACAATTTCAGCGGCGTCACTCCTGTATCCTATCATATGTATCTTATTATCAAGGTTTCTCTGAATTATCCATTCTTTCATTTCATCGAAGTATATGCCATCACCTATGTATGCAAATTCTACATCATTAACAGAATTAATAACTTTTTCTGCAATTGCTAAAAACTCAAATGGATTCTTCTGCTCTGAGCACCTTGCAGTAACGCCTACAAGTTTCGCTTTAACATCAAGGCCTATTCTCTTTCTTGCTTCTACCTTTGAGGGCAAATCCTTATCTGAAATAGCATTATATATCAACGTAAACTTCTCAGGTTTATCTATCTTGTGTTTTAACGCTTCCAGCATCTCCCCTTTAGATACACTAATGGTCATAGTTGTACAATGCTTGGATAAGTATTTTTCAACTTCAATATATATTTTTCTTTTTATTCCCGATGCTTTATTATTCTGAAACGCATAAGCATTTGGAGTGTATATTATTTTTTTATACCTATACTTTTAGCGGCTAATCTTCCTACAAGCCCTGCTTTCGAACTGTGACAGTGAACTATATCGGGGTGTATATGCTCGATTATCTCTTTAAGTTCTACGTAAGCCTTAAAATCCTTAAATCCTAATGACCTGACCATAGAATCGCAACGAATTAACGTTGCATAACTTCGGATCTCTTCCTTTACATTTATGAACACGGAATCTGCAGCGACTTCACTGTATATCAAAAAAATCTCATACTTCTCTTGATTAAGGTTTCTAACAATATCACACACATGCTGGCGTACGCCATCACGCATAGCCTCGACTATAAGAGCAAGTTTAATCTTTGACACTCTTAATACGCCCCTTCACCCTTCAGCACTGCTGGTATCGTTCCGAATATAAGCTTCAGATCCTCCCAGCAGCTCATTTTCTCAATATAATCAAAATCCATCTCGACCCATTCACTCCATGTTACATCAGCCCTGCCGCTGATCTGCCAGATACAGGTCAGGCCGGGCTGCACGATCCAGCGCTGCATATCGTATTCATCCCAGCTGCTCATATCAAACGTGATGATCGGTCTGGGACCCACGACACTCATCTCACCGACAAAGATGTTCCAAAGCTGAGGCAGCTCGTCTATGCTCGTCTTCCTGATAAACTTTCCGACTTTTGTGATCCGCGGATCGTCCTTGATCTTAAAGGTATGTCCGTCCATCTCATTTGCTTTCATGAGAGCCTTCAGCTTGCTCCCATCCGGATCAACCACCATGGACCGGAACTTGTGCATCTTGAAATGGCTCATGTCTTTTCCGAACCTGTCTGCATGGAAAAACACCGGTCCGCCGTCTTCAAGCTTGATGGCTATGGCAGTGCATAAAAAAACAGGGGACAGGATGATCAGCGCAAGACCGGATGAAACAATGTCAAAGGCCCGCTTGACAACCTTATAGCCCCTGCTCTTCTTCTCGTAGATAGCCTTCATGTTATAACGATAGTCCTTTCTTAAGGACTTATCTCCCATAGGCTTTGTGTTGTTTATCTTTGTTTCCCGTTCTTCTTTGGATAACTTGGTCTTGCTGGCCACTTCAGGTTCTCCTCTCTCTGCGAGCCTGTTAATAGAATTGATTGATATTTCTTGCCTTTTAAGGCTTAATACTCTTTCTTCTCATGCCATTTCCATGCATGAGAAACAATTGTGTCTATATCTTCAAACGCAGGCTTCCAGCCCAGTACTTCCTTTGCTTTTGAGCTCGCTCCAACAAGTTTTGCAGGGTCGCCAGGGCGACGATCCGTGAGCACAGCATGAAACTCTCTTCCTGTCACCCTTCTGACACTTTCAACCACTTCCAATACGCTTGTACCTTTCTCGTTTCCAAGGTTAAAGAAATCTGACCGGCCACCGTTTTCAAGATAGGTAAGCGCCAGTAAATGCGCGGAAGCAAGGTCGGTTACATGTATATAGTCTCTCACACAGGAGCCATCCGGTGTGTCGTAATCCGTACCGAATACTTTAACATCCGGTCTTAAGCCTGATGCAGCGTCCAATACCAGCGGGATGATGTGCGTTTCTGGATCATGGCTTTCGCCGATCTCCCCGTCCGGATCTGCTCCGGCAGCGTTGAAATAGCGAAGTACTACAAACTGTAATCCATAAGCGTGGCTGTAATCCTTAAAGATCCTCTCGACCATGAGCTTTGTAGCGCCGTATGGATTGATAGGATTCTGAGGCATGTCCTCCGTGATTGGTACACGCTCCGGTTCGCCGTACGTTGCGCATGTACTGCTGAAGATGATCTTATTCACACCATGCTCTTTCATGGCATGGAGAAGGTTCAAAGTGTTCGAAACATTGTTGTAATAATACTTCTCAGGGTTATCAACACTCTCTCCCACATAGGCGTATGCGGCAAAGTGGAAAACGGCGTCAAAATCGTACCTGCTGAACAGATCATCCAAAGTCTTCTGATCCGCGAGATCTCCGACAACCAATTCTCCCCATTTGACTGCCTCTTTATGTCCATAAACGAGGTTGTCGAAAACTACGGTCTCATAGCCTTGCCGATGAAGCATTTTATTGATGTGTGAGCCTATGTATCCGGCTCCTCCGCAGACCAGGATCTTTCCCATCGTTATTTCAGCTCCTCTCTCACAACCTCAAGCGCTCTTGCTATCACTTTATCCATGTCATAATACTTATACTCACCGAGTCTTCCGCCAAAGATGACGCCGGCTTCTTTTTTTCCGAGTCCTTCATACCGCTGAAACAGTTCCTGGTTCTTTGCATCATTCACCGGGTAATACGGTTCGTCACCGGGCTGCCAGTCCTTACTGTATTCCCTGGTGATCACGGTCTTCGGATTGCTGTCATCCTGAAACTCGAAATGCTTATGCTCAACAATTCTTGTGTAGGGTACTTCGTGAGAAGTAAAGTTCATTCCCGCACAGCCCTGATAATTGGGCTTATCAAGTACCTCCGTTTCGAACCGCAGGCTTCTGTATTCCAGTGCTCCGAAACGATAGCCGTAATATGCGTCGATCGGGCCGGTATAGACGGTTTTTCCGGCGTTGATCTCACCGGCCTTATACTCCGTGTTTAATCGTACCTCGATCCCCTTGAGCATCCTCTCGACCATTCGGGTATACCCTCCGACAGGAATGCCCTGATAGGGATGATTGAAGTAGTTGTTATCGAAACGCATGCGTACCGGCAGGCGGCGGATAATAAAGGCAGGTAACTCTTTACAGTCTCTGCCCCATTGTTTTTCGGTATATTCTTTGATCAGCTTCTCGTAGATGTCTCTTCCGACCAGGCTGATCGCCTGTTCTTCGAGATTTCGGGGTGCTCCCTTGATCTCCGCCCTCTGTTCGTCAATTCTGGCTTGTGCTTCCTCCGGAGTATTCACGCCCCACATCTGGTGGAATGTGTTCATGTTGAAGGGAAGGTTATACAGCTCGCCTTTATAGTTGGCTACCGGCTCATATCTGAAGTGGTTGAACTTTGTGAAGCGATTGACATATTCCCACACTTCCTCATTATCCGTGTGAAAGATATGAGGTCCATACTTATGGACCTGAATGCCTTCAACGGGTTCCGAGTAGATATTTCCAGCGATATGGGATCGTCTGTCGATCACCAGACATTTATACCCTCTGTCTGTCGCTTCTCGCGCAAATACGGCGCCAAATAATCCCGCGCCTACTATGAGATAATCATAGGTCTTATTATTCTCGATCTTCCCAATGCTTCCCATCGCTTTTATTCTTTCCCAAACTCACAGAACCAGTGCCTGCCACCATTAACTCTCAGACTCCTCATCTACAATTCTGATCTGCTCTAAACAGAACTCCCTAAGCTTCGGAATGTCAGAATTCACTGGATTCCACAGAATAACTCTGTCTACGCTTCCATAATTATGAACAACTATGTTTCGCATTCCCTTAATTGACTGCCATGGCATCTGCGAAGATGTTGCTGTTCTGAACTCATCTGATAGTCCAGCACATAATTCACCTATCTGAAGCACAGAAAACGCTACTGATTTCTGATAATCAGAATCAGATTCAAAGATTGAAAAAGCATTACCGTATCTTGCAACTGTATTACTTATCTCATCGCAATAATCTACAATATGCTTCAGCCTGCTGCTATCAAGCTGCTTCATAAAGGTTTATCCTCTCTTTGGTTACTCTGGTTCTAAACTCGATATCGCTCTGCATTGTTGTCGGTTGCTCCAGCGATCGTAATGTGATCATATCTATGCGCTTGCAAAACGTCTCTTCCAATTCGCTATACAATCCACCCAGTTCAAGCAGACTGTTGATCTTGCTACCGGTCGTATCAACAATGAAATCTATGTCACTTGCAGATGTTGCTGTTCCTGTTGCATAGGATCCAAAGATAAATACCGCATGTAAGTGGTATTTGACAGCAATAGGGTCGATCTTCTCTTTTATCTCTTCTATTGTGTAAATCTTCTCTTCCATGTGATTTCCTTCTCATTCTTTCCCAAACGCACAGAACGTCTTATAATACATCTTCGGCAGTCCCACGTCATAGCTGGTGCCGTCGATATCCACACCGACCAGATTTCCGTTCTTCGCGGCATTCATAAGGGCCTTTGTGAGGTCGATCTCGCTGTGCTCTCTGTTGGCCTCATTTTCTTTAATCTGGTGCTCCAGGTATTCGAATACGTCATCCGTCAGCACATAGGAGCCGAACGTCGCATAGCACTTTCCTTCCACCAGAAGATTTTCTTTTGCGTACTCTTCATCGGGTTTTTCAACCATGGCGTCAACATCCAGGATATACGACCGGTCACTTCGGAATACGCCGTGGATGATGCCGTAGTGCCTGGAATCGGAAACGGGCACGACCTTTACGCTTACGACCGCTTTGCCGCCGGATTTGTTGTATGCGTTGATCGTCTGCTGTGTACAGGACAGTTCCAGGTTTGACTTGTACAGGAAGTCTCCCAGCAGCAGGACCGCGGGCTCGTTGTTCAGATACTTCCGCGCCTGATAGACAGCGTGTCCGAAGCCCTTCTTTTCTTCCTGCACCACAAGGCTGACCCGCTGGCCGATCTCAAAGATCTCTTTATAGTAATCTCTGACGTTTTCCGGGAGCTTGGAGCGGTATTCCTCATCATAGTCAAAATGGAACAGATGCTCGTAGTACTCCACCTCATCTGCGCCCACGATCAGGTAGATATCCTCGATCTCACAGGCCACCAGCTCTTCGAGCATGTACAGTAAGGCCGGTTTCACGGTTCCGCTTTCATCCATCACCGGAAGCATGGCCTTTTTGATAAAGAAGGTTTCTGGGAACATCCTCGTGCCGTTTCCGGCGATCGGTATGACGGCCTTCTTGATCTTGCCGCCGGCATTCAGTCTAAATGCAAAGGCTTCCATATGGCGCTCGTTGTTCAGGTAATCGACCAGCGCCAGCTGTGACTTTTTATCCCGGGCAAGGAGCTGTACGGTTCCGTCGCCCTGGCTGCCTACGCCTTTTGCTCCATAGATCCAGTCCCGGATCTTCGGGTCGTTCAATACGCTGTGCAGTACCGGGGAGGTCAGTTCATCGGGGCAGGCCGGAGCGACCTTCCTGTCGAACAGTTCCTGCGCTTCGAACATAAGCTGACCAAGTCTGACTGCATCCCCTCGCTCGATGGCTTCCCGGGCATGAGCTATGATCTTATGATTGTCAGGACCCAGCGCCTCCTGAACTGCTGCGTCTGTATCGTTGGTAGCGAAAGGATAAGCCTTGTTTAGGTATGCCAGTATCTTCTTGGTATCCTTACCCGCGCAAAGGTCAGCAATCACATAATGGAATGTCTGTCCGACACGCATCGTTTCCACATCAATCTCATTTTGGGAGAAGTGCATGAGAACCGGACGCTCGCCATAGGCGCAGGCCTGGTCGAGTCTTCCGCACCGTGAGCCCGTGAGAAGTTCGCCCCGGTATGCGATCTGCATGAGTCCCCGTGTGGAGATGCGGAGAGAATACAGTTCATTAAATGCTTTCGCGACGAGTACGCACACAGCAGCGGAAGAGCTTAACCCCTTCTTCATTGGCAGCGTGACATCGGAAATAACGATTCTCACACCGCCGACGTGGTAGTTCTCGCGCATGTAAGACGCTACGCCGCAGCAATAAGAGAACAGGAATGGCTTCATTGCTTCTGTTCTCAGCGCCCCTGCGTCCATAGGAGAGGAGAAGGACACCTCCTCATCTTCTTCGTTGATGGAGGTAATCTCAAAGAGTTCCGAAGCTTCTGCCGTAGCGTGGATGCCAAGATTGATGCCTGTGACGATCGCCTGACCCTCGACCAGATCGGCGTTTGTCATCATATACGATCCTGCCCAATCGGAGTGTTCCCCGAACAGGCACAGGCGTCCCGGTACAAACAGGTTTATTCGTTTAGGCAAAGTCATCGTGCTAATCGCACTTAAGCTATTGTCCATCTCAAATCTTCCCGCATCGTATGAACTTCTTCTCCTCCTCAAAAAACAAGAGCCTCGCGGCTCCTGTTTTTATGTCTTCTCCACTATCTCCAACGCCGCAGGGAACCGGCGATGCTGTCCGAATATTTCCATTTCAAGCCACGCTTTGCGTTTGTGGCGGTCGATCTTTTTGATATATGGTTCCAAACCGACCAGCGGGCCGTCGAGGATATGCAGGACGCCTTGCCGGATCACGCCGACGGACTGTCCTGCGCTCTTTCTGCGGTGACTGGTCAATCTGTCTATTAACTTCTCCTCAAATTCACTGAGTGAAACAAAATCATCCTCGCACTTGAGGATGCCGAGATATTCTTTTTCTTTCTTCAGTCTGCAGTGGATGTCATGCAGATCTTCTGCGCGGGCACGGATAAAAAGATAGCCCTTGAACAGCGGCGTTTCCAGACGTTTTTCTTCGCCGCGGACAACGCGGAATTCTTCGCGCCTGGGAAGCCAGACTTCGTCATACAGCTCCGCCGGAACCTTATCATGAACCTTTTCCAGCAGGCTCTCTTCGTTCCGGCAGGTGGACCAGAGGACATACCAAAGGCGCGGTTCGCCATCCGGGATGTGCTGTTCTTCTCCCGGTCTTTCCGGTGTCATGTCCCCCTCCTTCCTGACGCGCCCTCGGGCGACGATCATTCCGCCTGGGTTCTTGTATTACTGCTCTGTTTTTCAGGATTGGCCTGCCGCCCGTATACAAGCGGCAGGCCGGAGCCTTAAGGCTGCCACACCATATTAAGGAATGTCGTTTTTGGTAAAACCTGTCTTACTTGTTTCTTGCTGCGAAGTACTGGATGTCACCCGAAGCGTTGATATACGGGCTCATATCTGTTCCCGCTGCGATATTGATGTCGCAGTGGCCCTCGCGGAAGGTTGCCGGGAACTCATCCCACTGACCGGTGGTGGTGTTGTACAGATGCAGGCAGTCACCAGGCTGAGGGGTGAATTTGCCACCATTGAGCAGGAGCGGATACGTGATATCCTGACCCTTGTTGCTGTCGAGGGTGTTCTTCAGGAAGAGCTTGCCGCAATTCAGAAGACTCTTGCCGGCTGCATTCGCAGCGGCTTTCGCAGCCTTACGTTTTGTCTGGGTGAGGCTCCTGGGGCCGCTGGTGATCTTCTTCTTCACACCGCCAATGATCATTTCCTTTTCGGCGATGGTACTGACCCATGCGCTGGTCTGCCCGGGTTCTTTGACGTCGGCGGGCTCTGTGATGTTGCCGCCATAGAGAGCATCCATAACGCTTACATACTCTCCGGCGTTTACCTGCGCCTCCAGTGCCTGTACCGTTGTGCCTGCGGCATTCGCGATCACTTCCTCGGCGGAAGCGGGCGCAGCCTGAGCGGCGGTGTCGCTGGCTGTCTTGGAATCAGCCGCGAACACGGGTACAGAGAACAGAAGTGTGCCGGCAAGCGCCACTGCCATTACTCTTGTCATTTTCATGCTTCATTCCTCCTTTCCTTTGATAAGGTGTGGCTGTATGTTTACGAAGCTTTCGCTCCGGAAACAACGATAACGGTGTGGGGATTCCTCCTTATTCCACACTCGCGAGCATCCCCGTGACGATGAACTGTTTTTCCGAGGTCTCCGCGGTTTTGGCGGAGAGGGTCAGAAAAAAGTTCTGGGTGGTCAGTCCCGCAAGGAGCTCGCCCTGGCTGTTCTTGCCGATGCCGGGGGCTCTCATGTCGTCGAGAAAGGCCTGCTTTTCCTCCTCGCTCCCATCGGCTAAGGAGATGTAAAGGCTCCCTGCGTCGGCCTCATAAGCGGCCATCACAGCGTAGATCATGGTGCCGTAAGGCTGGTAATAAACAATCTTGCCGTTACCTTCAAAAAACGACGGATCCGCAAAGTTGTACAGTGTCGCAAAGGGATCCCCCTCTGCAGCTGCCGGCGCGGTCAGGACACAGCTGAAATCCATCATCTCCGCGGTGCTGCCGTCCGTCAGATACGCGCCTTCCCCCGTATCCTTGGCATACACCGGACAGTCGATGTCGGTACCGGGCACATAGATCCATCCGACGATATCGGGACGGATCTCATACTGCGCGGCGAAATCGATCTCACCGTCCGCTCCGCTTTCCTGCCGGGGGTCGTTTACGACCTCTTCGGTCTTTTCAAAGACCGGTGCATCCGGCGTTTTTGTATCTTTACCGATCGGCTCTGTGATCGGTACCGCATCTTCCACCGTATCCTCTCCCCCGCAGGCTGTGAGGATCAGAGCGGCTCCCAGAACAGCAACGGCTGCCGACGAAAATCTGCGGCGTCTCTGCATTCCACGGCGTCGCATCACTTACGTCTCCACCGGTTCGTAAAAGATTTCAAGGATCTGTCGGTACAAAGCCTCTTCATCGGCGTGAAACTCCTCAAATCCGTCGTCACCGAGAACGGTCTCGCCCTCCATGGTGAGGATATCGCTGTCAAAGTGATATCCGGCTGCCAGGGGCGCGAGGTACATCACCTCATCCGCGGTCACGTCCGTCGTCATCTGACTGGTCAGTGCGTTGTACAGATCGATTGCCGAGGTCGGGTTGGACTTGACCTTTTGAACAGCCTTGGCCATAAAGGCGGTCAGGAACTGCTTCTGCCTCTTGAGGCGCCCGTCCGCGCTGCCTGCGATCTTTGTATCGCGCCTTGTCGTGTACACATAGGCGGTGTCGCCCTCCAGATGCACCTCCGCGTCCTTGACCAGGCTCTTATCCCATTTGGTCATATCCTCAAGGACCTTGACGTCCACACCGCCCACGGCGTCGTTGATCGTGGGCACGCTGGTCATATTGATGGCGGCATAGCCGTGAATCGGCAGCTGGTACAGGAACCGCTCCACCGTCTTTTTCTGATACTCGCAGCTCTCCTCGACGCCGTTCCCGAATCCGTGCTGGGTGCAGATCTGCGACTTCACCGTCCGCACATAGGCGCCGTCCTCATTGTACACATCGACATCGGTCATCGCGTTGCGGTTGATCGCGAAGATCTGGATGGACTTCCGGTGCGGGTTGATCACCAGGAGAAACAGGCCGTCCGCCTGGCCTCCGTTGGTACCCTCAGCCACCTCTCTGGCATCTCCCGACTTGTCGATTCCCATGATGAGAAAGGTCAGGATATCCTTGTTGTAGCTCCAGATTTTATCTTTGTACTTGACCCAGCCCTCCTGCCATTTCACGGCTTCTTTTTCCTCGTCCGTGACGGTCTCGGTATACGGCAGGGCTTCCAGCACCGGTGCCGCGGTCGCTGCTTTGGCGGCAAGATTCGAGCGTCCTACCATCCGGATGATCTGAAATACGATCGCACCGATGATCACAATGGATACGATGGAAAGCAGGACGATCAGCAATACTCTTTTCAGTCGCGCTTTTTTCTTCTTTTTTACGCGCCCCGGATTGAGGATCTGTTCTTTTTCAAGGTTCGCGGCGCGGTCACGTTTTTTCTTTACTGTCTGCATAATTCTGTCCCGGACGGTGCCCTATTTCACGATGATCGTCAGCGGCACCGGATCCGATACATTTTTGTCCGAATCCGTTGTGGTAATGGTCACGTTGTAGGTGCCGGCCTTGTTCTTGTCAAATTTGCTGACAGACAGGTTCTGGAAGAGCTTTTCGTAGCCGTCCTTGTTGTCCGTGAGGGACCCGATGATGTCCACCCAGGCAGGCGCATAGCCGACAGGCACCGTCACGCTGTTCTTTTTCAGAGTAATATGCGGTTTCTCGGCATCTTCTTCGGCCTTCTGGGCTGCGTCCTCCGCGCGTTGGCGCTCCGCTTCCTCCTCGGCTCTCGCTCTCTCCCGTTCCTCTTCCCTTGCCCGCTGCTGCTCGGCTTCGCGTTCCGCCGCCTCTCTCTCCGCCGCTTCCCGCTGTGCCTCTTCCTCGGCGCGTCTCTCTTCTTCCTCGGCAGCAAGCCGCGCTGCTTCCTCGGCGGCCTGCTGCGCTTCGTCTGATTCGTCCTCGCCTTCCGCTTCCCCGGGGATCTCCTGCGTATCTTCCACCCGGTCATCCGCGGCTTCCCCGATCGTCGTCTCTGTTATGTCCTCGATAAATACACCTGCGACGTGCCTTTGGCTGCCCGGTCCCTCCTGCTCGCGCTCCGCGTCAAACTGGCGGGACGACTTGGCGACATTGCCCGCGGCATCACTGGCCGCATAATAAACCACTACTTTGCCTTCGCCGTCGCTATATACCACCTTTTCCACCACGACTCGTTCCGTAATATCTCCGTCCCGATCATCCTGTGCGGTCACGCCGACTAAGAGCTCCTCATCCGACATTGAACTGCTGTAGCGCAGATCCGCATTCGTAAAGATAATCTGCGGCGCCTTGCGGTCCGCGCGCAGATACAGGACTATTCCGAATGCAGCCAAAGCAAGACTCCCCGCGAGCAGGATCAGGGTGATGATCCGACCTGTCCTCATGTGTCCTCTCCTGCGGTGACATATTTCTCTTTCCCAATCTCGTTGTCCCGCAGCGCCTTGCCAAACCTCCGATCCCGCTGTAACGAATCCGGCTGCCGCTCGTCGTCATCCCGCTCAAGTTCGATATTGACAGCTTCGCGCCAACCTGCCCCTGTCGGAGTCTTTTTAACAGGTGCTCCACGCCTTTCTCCCCCACCTGCGCCGGTTTTTTTGGTGCGCATCCTGGCCGCGTTGTCCTCGTCGTATTTGCCGTAGTACTTTCTGTAATACTTACCGTAGTATCTGCCGTAATAGTTGCCGTAGTGTCCGTAATAGCCCTTGCCGTCCATATTGACCTTGTTAAGGACAACACCTAAAATCCTGGCTCCAGCGACATCAAGCTGCTCTTTGACATGCTGCACAAAGCGGTAGCTCACGGCATTATTCTCGATGATCAAGACAACACCGTCGCAGCTTCTTGAAACGACAGCGGCATCAATCACGCTCCCTAAGGGCGGCGTATCGACGATGACATATTCATAATCCTCCCGGAGGCGCCGGATCATCTCGGTAAAGCGTTCAGACCCAAGCAGCTCACTCGGGTTTGGCGGTACGGGACCGGCAAGAATGATATGTAGGTTCTTTATATCGCTCCGACAGATAACCATGTCAAGCGCCTCCTGCCCAACCAAATAATGGGTGAGTCCCAACCGCACGCTCCCCGTCTTGTAGCGCCCCACCATAATGGATTTGCGCATATCGGCATCCACCAGGATTGTCCTTTTGCCGGATTCCGCAAAGGCGCGCGCAAGGTTCATTGCGCAGCTTGTTTTGCCCTCATTGGGTGTGCAGCTCGTGAGGGCCACGACGCGGACCCCCTGCCCGGAAAACTCCACATTGCTCCGAAGCGTCCGGAAGGCTTCTCGGACGCGGTAATTCTCTTTATCTGAAAAATGTAGCCGAATATCCTGCATATCTTTTCTGCCTTTATTTTCTCGTTTCTGTGTCGTCAATCTCCTCGGCCATCGGGATCAGTGCCAGAGTTGAAAGTTGTAGGTATTTCTGCACATCTTCAGACGACTTAATGGTGTCGTCAAAAAGGTATTTCAGGATCACGATCGCGCAGACCGCGAAAATGCCGAGAAATCCGCCAATCAGCGTCCACCTGGTCACCGATGGACTGGCCTTTTGCGTAGGCATGTTGGCTGTCTCCACAACATTGACCGCGTCAATGTCCATGACGTTTTGGATATGTTCGCTTGCCACCTCACGGACAGCATTTGCCATGTTCATCGCAAGCACCGGGTCATGATCCTCCACGGTGATCGCGACGATGCGGGTGTCGGTCGGCGAATTGACGGAGATCTTTTTCGTCATCTCCTTGTATGTCAGATCCAGGGAAAGCTTCTGCGCGACACTCTCAATGACGTAACGCGAGGTGATGAGCTCCGCGTAGTCCTTGGTCAGCTGCGTTCCGATCTGGACATCGCTGTAGGTTACATTGGACGCTTCCTGCTTATTTAATATGTAGATTTTGGTCGTGGACTCATAGGTCGGCGAGATCAGGTACTTACTGATCATAAAGGCCGTCAACGCGCAAAAAAGCCCTGCCGCGAGAATCAGCCAGATGTATCCTACAAGGACACCCAGTATCTCTCCAAGATCAATCTCTATCGTGTCTTTTTTCTGGTTCATTTTTCCTCACTACCGCTGTATATCAGGTTCAGTGCATTGTCATGGAGAATCCTCCCAGCGCAGCACGTTCCGTATTTTTTTTCGATTAGGTGTGCGCAACCTGAGAGCAGCGGCGCGCGCCTCCTGTCATCATGCGCATCCGTCGCGATATAGTGGACGCTCCTTCGGCTGATCAGGCGCCGTACAATCTGCCGCACGGAAAATCCGTACTTTCCCATGACGGTCGATGCGTTGACCTGAATCTCCGCGCCCAGAGCGATCAGCTCGTTCACACGCTCCGGGTAGCCGATGATGTCGAGGTAACGCTCCACATGCGCAACAATTGGTGTAAAGCCTGCGGCCAGTACCTCATAGAGCGCACTGCGGATCCGGTCATATAGCTCCGTCGGATAAAACTCGATCAAAGCATGATCAGAGCCCGCCAGCGTCAATACATCGCCATGTTCAAGGAGTGTGGGGACCTCATCAAAAAATAGGATCTCATTGCCTGCATACACTTTGATCCCCAAGCTCTCCTGTATGGCAATCTCCTGCATCCGCGCGGTCAGCTTCAGCACTGTCCGCGGCGATGCGTTGTGGTGCTCCGGCTTGAAATGCGGCGTGAATATGATGCTGCTCACTCCCTCCGCAGCTTCCAGCCTTAGCATCCGCGTACTCATTTCCTCATCAGGTGCTCCATCGTCTATCCCCGGCAGGATATGACAATGCATGTCTGCAAGCTTCATGCGCGTCCTCAAGATGTAGTGGTTTTCCTGTAAGGTTCCACCTTTTATGCGGTTAAATCGATGGTACAGTAACACGTTTTGCTCAGGCAGCGTAAATTTACTGTAGGATTCGCGCGGGTAGAGGTCCCGTGCGGTGCGCGTCGAATCGCGCCTCGTTGTCTATCCTAATGGTTCTTCTGCAGTTCGTAAGACGAAGTCTGATTAGGATCATCGGTGGATACACGCGCATAGATGGCGACGCGCATCGAACGGTCTCTGTCAAAGATATCGATCTTTGGGATCGCGGGGATCACAGAGAGTTCGTTCGGATCAACGCCTTTGTAGCGTTCGCGGATTTTGGCCTTCTTTTCTTCGATCGTTCCCAGCTGGTCTTCGGTTTCTTTCATATTGGTTCCTCAAATATCGATGATATGGATTAACAGGCATCAGAGATCATCGGTGACCATTGTAAATAACTCAGAAAGGAAAGGCCACATACTGTAAGCGGAGAAACTCAGCGTACAGCTTGTGGTCTGATCTTTAATTAGAGCGTGTTATAGGAGTGGGATGTTGATCGGATGATACGGGGGCTTATTTTGCTTCCCGCATTGTGGTCTTCATGGTCTTGAGCATTTTTATGAGGGCCTGAGTCTCAGACGCGGTGCAGTCGGAGAGGATCTCGGAGATCTCTCCGCCCTGGATATGCGCGACGGAAGGCACGTTGGTCTGCAGGAGCCAATCGGCAGAGACCTGAAGGGCTTCCGTCAGGCGCATGAAGATATCAAGGCTCAGGCTCGTCTTCCCGTTCTCGATATCACTCATGTGAGACGGGGAGATCTGGGCCATCTCCGAGAGCTCGTTCTGGCTGAGCCTTTTGCTCTTGCGGGCCTCGCGTATGCGCTGGCCGACGTTTTTCATATTCATATTGCTGGTGGTCTTATCCATGTGCAATCCTGCCTGTTGGCGAAATTTTATATAATCATATCGTCATCAGGCGATGAAATGAATAAGCTGTAGTCGAAGTTATCGCCTGTAGCAAATTGTATTTGCACATTTTTTCGACGAACAGGAGGTGACTTATGGAAATTGATTTCAAAGAGCTGGGTCAGAGGATCCGGCAGCGAAGACGTGAGGTGGGATTCACGCAGGAACTGCTGGCGGAACTGGTCGGGATTTCACCGCAGTATCTGGGGGAGATTGAAAACTCTCGTAAGCAGGTAAGCCTGACGGTGCTTGTCAATCTGTCAGAGCGGCTGGAGCTGTCGATCGATGAGCTGCTCTACGGAGAGGAACGTGTTTCCGGGAACCGGTACCTTAATGATTTCGCGATGCTTCTTTCGGACTGCTCTCCGTCTGAGGGGCAAGTATTGTATGAGGCGGGGAAGGCTATCAAGAAGGTACTGATCAGTCACAGGTATTGAGGACTTGCGCTGGTATTACAGCGAGACCCAAAATACGGGATACAGCAGCTTCGAGCATGCTTTGCCGTAGTATCCCGTATTTGTCGGCGGAGTGGATATTTGGGGATGGGGTTGATATAATAACAAGGTCAGAAGGAGGCGTGATGCAGGATCGATATGCCGGTGATATCGGAGACTATGGGAAGATCGCTCTGCTGAAATACCTGCAGATGCACGGATTTTCCGTAGGGGTGAACTGGTACAGAGTCCCTGTACTCGATATTGAAAAGAATGCTGGTAAGCTATTTCCGGTACGTATGACAGCCACTTATCAATGACATTCCCGTTAGCGTTTACATCGCCGCTTTGGTAGTAGAACTCGTTAAGCTCGTGTTTTAACTGTTGATGATATTCTGTACGCTGGCACAGTTTCCCATTTCCCGTGAACCTAAATCAGTCATCAAAAACAGCACAAAAAACGCCGGACCTGCGTTACTGCAGGACCGGCGGCGGTTTATTGTAGTTGACTCACACAGTCAAACGCGCATTACGACTCCATGGCGGCCACATCCTCGGCGAACGTCCGGATCCCCTGCCCCAGCATGGACTCATGGGCAATGGTGATCTCCCTGACCTCGTCCGCCGCGGCAATGAAGATCTCGGCGATCTGCGGATCGAACTGGGTGCCGGCACCCTCCCGGATGATGTCCATGGCCTTTTCAAAGGTGAACGGCTCCTTGTAGCTCCGTCTCGAGACCAGGGCATCGAAGACATCCGCAACGGCCATGATACGGGCGGACAGCGGAATCTCCTCGCCCGCCTTGCCGCTCGGATACCCCTTGCCATCCCATCGTTCGTGGTGATAGGTGGCGAGGTTCCTGGCCTCCTTGAGGTAGCCGCTGTCGGACACCAGGGACATGGCGCTCGCAATGATCTTTTTACCGGCGGTGGTGTGCGTCTTCATGATCGCGAATTCTTCATCCGTCAGGCGTCCCGGCTTGTTCAGGATGACATCCGAGACCATGATCTTGCCGACATCGTGGAGAGGCGCCGAGTTGGCGACATCCGCCATGTACTCGTCGGTCAGGACGTCCGCGTGCAGGCCCTTTTCCTTCATATGCTTCAGGATCAGGCGCACATAGGCCGCGGTCTTGCGCACGTGATCGCCCGTGTTCTTATCGCGGCTTTCGACCATATCCGCGAGCACGTAGATCAGGCCGTTCTGCATGTGGGCGATCTCCTCGCCCTTGGCTTCCACATCCTCAAGGTACCCGACGGTCTCCGCGATCGTCTTGGAGATGGAATCATAGAGGTTCTCGATCTCGTCACCGGTGGCGATATGGAGGCTCTGCAGCAGGTCCACGCTGTTCTCCCGGGATTCCTCGCTTTCATAGGCAAACTTGCGGGTCGTGAGCGTCATGGCAGAGATCGGATAGATCAGGTGGTAATCGACCAGCCAGATGCACAGCGACAGGATAAAGATATAAAAGCCCATGAACAGGGAAAAGACCTTGGTCATATAATTGAGTGTAGCGATGCGGATATCCTCGACCTTGATGTCCGCGGCGGCATAGCATACGCACCTTCCGCTCTGATCATAGACCGGCTCAAAGACGGTCAGGAGTCTGCCGTAGATCGTGTCGTCCTCAAGCGGTTCGATCGGTTCACCGGCGAGGAGCTGTTCCTTATAGGGGAGCAGATACTCCTCGTAGGGGATGACCGCGCCGGGATCCTGCCCGGGAACATCCTCGGTATCGATGTCAAAGATGACCTCGACGCCCTCTTCACGGAACCGGTAGACATAGACATATTCGATGTCCTGATTGCCGTTCTTGATGCTGTACAGGCGGTTTTCCAGCGCGGTGTATTCCGGGTCCGACTCCCCCTGTGCGATATAGTCATCCACCCTGTCCGGATCGATCAGACCCGCAGCGAGCTTGGCGGCACTGTCGCAGCTGTAGGTGTACTGCTTCATTGCAAAGCCCTGGAACAGGATATAGCTGATAATGGTCGTGACGACGGCCACACAGAACATGATCACGGAGATGATGGTGACGATCTTGCCGCGCAGGGAAAACGAGCGGGTGATGTTCTTTCTGACCTTGTTCAGTGCCTCTTTGGAAAGCGGCGCCTGCCGCCAGCCGGTGAGCCAGAGACCGGGCTTGAGCTGTTCCGGGATCGCCTTGATGATGATAAACGCAAGGACCACGGTGATCGCCTTGTCGATCAGATCGATGACAACATCCGAGGTCATCTGCGCCCAGAAGACATTGAGCCTGCCGCTCTCATAGAGCGCTCTCGCGAAAGGCGCGCTGATCCCTTCGCCCATGCCGAAGCCGTAGATCAGCCAGGTGATGATTGACCCGAGCACACCGCCGATAAAAGCAAAGACCGGGATCGTCAGAAGTGCCTTGCCGAACCTGTCAAAAAAGCCCTTCCTGCCGAACCATGTACCGCTTGCGGCGATCAGGGTGGAAAGAACGACATAGTAAGCATTGCCGGGGTTGCCCTGCATGTTGATGATGTTGTTGAGATAACCGACCACGATGCCGGGGAGATATCCGCCGAGGACGGCCGCGAAAAGGGTACCGACATTATCGAGATACAGGGGAAGCCCCAGCATGCCGGCTGCTCTGGGCAGGACAAAGTTGACTACCACCGCGCCGGCGAAGAACGCGATCTGAAACGCGAGGTACCGGTTGCTCTTGAAATCTACCGTTTTTTCCAGTTTCGTACTGTCCCCACTCATCTCTTTGCCCCCGTATAAATCCGATTATAGCACAACAAACAGGGAAAAAAAGAGGCCGGACCCTTTTGCTGGGCCGGCCTCTTCCGATCGTTCCTGCTGCCGATCATTCCGTTGCGAACAGAGCGGTGGAATAATAGCGGTCGCCGCTGTCGGGGAGCAGGGCCACGATGGTCTTGCCCTTGTTCTCCGGCTTTTTGGCATATTCAATGGCGGCATGGAGAGCGGCACCCGAGGAGATACCGACCGAGATACCCTCTTTTCTCGCGAGGAGCTTTGCAGTCTCAAAGGCATCCTCATTGGAAGCCTTGTAGATCTCGTCATAAACCTTGGTGTTCAGAACATCCGGCACGAAGCCCGCACCGATGCCCTGGATCTTATGCGCCCCGGCCTTGCCCTCGGAGAGGACCGGAGAATCAGCGGGCTCAAGAGCGATGACTTTGACATTCGGATTCTGCTCTTTGAGATACTCGCCCGTGCCGGTCACGGTGCCGCCGGTGCCGACGCCCGCGATAAAGATGTCAACCTTGCCGTCCGTGTCCTTCCAGATCTCGGGACCGGTCGTTTTCTTGTGGATCGCCGGGTTGGCGGGATTCACGAACTGTCCCGGGATAAAGGAATCCGGGATCTCCTTTGCGAGTTCCTCCGCCTTCGCGATCGCACCCTTCATGCCCTTGGCGCCCTCGGTCAGCACGATCTCCGCGCCATAGGCCTTGAGGATGCTCCTGCGCTCCACGCTCATGGTCTCGGGCATGGTCAGGATGATACGATAGCCCTTGGATGCTGCGATCGCGGCCAGACCGATACCGGTGTTGCCCGATGTGGGCTCGATGATGACGGAGCCTTCCTTAAGGACGCCGCGTTCCTCCGCGTCCTCGATCATCGCCTTAGCGATCCTGTCCTTGACGCTCCCGGCGGGATTGAAATACTCAAGCTTTACGAGGACGGTCGCTTCCAGACCGAGTTCCTTTTCGATATTGACAACCTCTACAAGCGGCGTATTGCCGACGAGTCCCAGTGTTCCTTTATAAATGTTAGCCATGATATCTACCTTCTTTCTGTTGACAACAGGATTTGCGAGTTATTTTACACCACTTATTTCGCCGCTTCAAACGCGTTCTTCAGATCCTCGAGGATATCGTCGATATGCTCGGTTCCGATGGACAGGCGGATCGTGTTGGCATGGATCCCCTGATCAGCCAGCTCCTCAGCGGAGAGCTGAGAGTGGGTGGTGGATGCCGGATGGATCACGAGGCTCTTGACGTCCGCGACATTGGCCAGCAGGGAGAAGATCTTGAGGTTGTCGATGAACTTCCAGGCCTCTTCCTGTCCGCCCTTGATGTCAAAGGTAAAGATGGAGCCGCCGCCGTTCGGGAAATATCTCTCATACACAGCGTGATCCGGGTGATCCTTAAGGGAAGGATGATTCACCTTTTCCACCTGCGGATGGTTCGCCAGGAACTCGACGACTTTTTTTGTATTCTCTACATGGCGCTCAAGTCTGAGTGACAGCGTCTCCACGCCCTGCAGGAGCAGGAATGCGTTGAACGGAGAGATCGTCGCGCCGGTGTCGCGCAGCAGGATCGCACGGATGTAGGTGACAAAAGCCGCAGGGCCGACGACATCGTAGAAGGATACACCGTGGTAACTCGGGTTGGGAGCGGCGATGTTCGGATACTTGCCGCTGGCCTTCCAGTCAAACTTGCCGGATTCGACGATGATACCGCCGAGGGTCGTGCCGTGGCCGCCGATGAACTTGGTCGCGGAGTGGACGACGATGTCCGCGCCGTGCTCGATCGGACGGATCAGATACGGGGTGCCGAAGGTGTTGTCGATCACGAGCGGCAGGCCGTGCTTGTGCGCAATCTGCGCGATCGCGTCGATGTCCGGGATATCGCTGTTGGGATTACCCAGGGTCTCCAGGTAGATCGCCCGGGTGTTGTCCTTGATGGCACCCTCGACCTCCGCGAGGTTGTGCGCGTCCACAAAAGTGGTCTCGATGCCGTACTGCGGCAGCGTGTGTGCCAGCAGGTTGTAGCTTCCGCCGTAGATGGTCTTCTGGGCGACGATGTGGCCGCCGTTTGCCGCGAGGGCTTCGATCGTGTAGGTGATCGCCGCCGCGCCGGAGGCCAGGGCAAGTGCTGCGCTGCCGCCTTCGAGGGCTGCCAGTCTCTTTTCCAGGACATCCTGCGTGGAGTTCGTCAGTCTCCCGTAGATATTGCCGGCGTCCGCAAGGCCGAAACGGTCCGCCGCGTGCTTGCTGTTATGGAAAACATAAGAGGTGGTCTGATAGATCGGGACGGCTCTCGCGTCGCTCGCCGGGTCCGCCTGCTCCTGTCCTACGTGCAGCTGTAAGGTTTCAAATCTGTATCCGCTCATGGTATTTTCTCCTTTTCTTTTTAAGTTTGCTGTTGGCTGTTTATCTGAACTGTTCGTTTCTCTTTCTCATTTTTACTCATAAAAAATCCCGAGGCTTCTCTGGAAGCTCCCGGGCGATCGGCACACAAAACGGTTCTGCTTTCAACATCGCTCTGTGCTGAGGCGCATGCTTGTCCGTCCAAGCGCCCCGGCCTCGGAATCTGCCCGGGAGTTCAGCATTCGACAACACATCGCGCTATACAGTTTTTTCACTGTGGTGTGAAACATCGTCTCTCTTCTCCTCATCGTGAACGCGTCTCTGTTTTCTTTCGTTCACTGAAATGCACTTTAACACCATTCGCCTATGGTGTCAATAGGTTTTTTTGAAATTTCTTCAAAAAATTTATGAAAAGTCCGACGCGGTCACGCCCCAGGCCTTGTCCAGCACGTATCCGAAGATGGTTCCCGCGATGACGCCCGTCAGAAGTCCGACCCAGAGATTGGAAAACACAACGCCCATCGCCAGCCCCGCGATGAACCCGATGAACACATAGAGCCCCGTCCAGGCGGTCTTGCTCTTTTTCATGGAATAATAGTCCCTGCCGTCATTGTGCTCGCGGAAGACATAGCCGGCCTTGTCGAGCGCGTGTACGCACAGATCGTTCTCATGCTCACAGACGGCCGTGATCTCCCGCAGGTCACGGAAGCGAAAGACAAACCGCGACATGAAGTAAAATACCTCTGAACCGTAATCCTGATCGCGGTATTCCGGTTTCAGCTCCACGCGGATCGGCATCTCGCCCGCAACCCTCTCGCCCGCGAACGTGAGCGTGCCGATGGGCTCCTCCGGCCGGTCCTTTAGGCTGATCGTCCATTCCTCGGTCCAGATTCTTTTTTCATCGGTCGGCCGGATCAGCAGATGATCCGTGACCAGCGGAAACTTCAGTTTGCCCATGGCCTGTTCCTTTCCAAAAGGGAGAGGCTTTCACCTCTCCCTTTGTCATACTCTCCTGATGTGAAAGAGGATCTCAGTTTTCGTACGCTGAACCCATCTCTTCCATCATCTTCATCAGAGCCTCCTCATCGACCTGGCCGCCGGTCTCAAGGAACGTCTTTTCCTCGGCAGCCGAAAGGCGCTGCAGAACCATCTTCACGCCGTCCGTCTCGATCGAAAGCGTATCGTTCTTGTAGACATACGGCTGTGCGTCCGTTTCACTGCCTTTGCTCCAGATCTTTGTGTCATCCCAGAGGAGATCCTCATGCTCCCCCATCATATCCATGGAAGCCGTGCCGTCCTCGTTAAAGGTGAAGTAAAGATAGATGCCGTACTGGTTCAGCATGTCGAGATACTCGGCGTAATCATCGCCATCCTGCTCCATCTCGATGACCTTATAGTAGCCGGCGATCGCAGCCATTCCGGTGCCGCCCTTTTTCGTGTCGGGCTTCTTCTTGCTGTCATCGTCATCGTCGTCATCGTTATCGTCCGGCTCGACCTTGACGTCATCTTTGGTGTCCTTATCCTTCTTGGACACCTTGGCATCGTCATCGTCATCATCATCGTCGTCTTCGTCGTCCGATTTCTTTTTATTCTTGTCCTTCTTGCTGTTCTTCTTTGCTTTCTGCTTTTCGAGCGTATACTCTCCGTCTCCGCCCTCAACCTTGAGCTTACCCTTCTTGTTGATCGTGCAGGTGTACTTGTCACCGTCCATCTTAAAGGTGACCTTTTCGCCCTTCAGCTTCCATGTGATGTCGCTGTCCTCACCCTCCAGGGTAAAGACGCCCTCGCCGTCGTCGGACAGGACCAGCTGCGTTTCATCATCGGTCCAGGTTCCGATGAAATCGTCCTCGCTGAGGGTCTCCTCCTCATCTTCGTCGTCATCGTCCTTGCTGCTCTTGCTCTCACCGCAGGCCGTAAAGACCAGGCACAGCAGGATCGAGAACAGGACCAGCAGCAGTGTCTTTTTCTTCTTCATAACTCCTCCCTTTCTGCGACAAAGTTGACTGTCCCCACCATTTTACGCTTCCTCGTCGCCTACGTCAAACATGTCGATGATATCATCGGCGGAAAGCTTGCCCTGCGCGACACTCAGCAGCATCGCGATGTTTTTCCGGTAACCGTCCATCGCGTGAACGACAGCCATTTCCGCGAGTTCATCGGCCGTTTTCTGATCCATGTCGTCCGGCAGCATCAGCGTGTATTTAAAGGACAGATCGTTCTCCGACCCCAGACAGAAGGCTCCGTAAGGCATGTAGTAATTGAGCAGGCAGATGGCTTTTCTCAGTTCAGGCATATCCTGCCCGAAAAGATCTTCGGCATACGAGATCAGGCAGACAAAATAGTCCACGCCTTCCGCGCCCATTTCCAGATCCGCGAACATATACTGGCCGGTGCCGTCCTGTCCGTAGACCCCCAGTGCCCTGTGTTCGCATACGAGTACTCTTCCGGGGGAGATCTCCCCTTCTTCGTATAAACGGCAGTTTGCGTTATGCTCCGCCAGACTGTCTCTGATCTTATCCAGAACCTTATTCTTATCCATGACTTCCTCCTTATTTTCCCGTCAATCTTGCCTTCATTGCATCCATGCTCGGATGGATCCCGACCGGTGTCCCGTTGTTCAGCTGTGTAGGCCAGGTGAATGTCAGCGGGGCAAACATCATCGCCAGGCGTTTTCTGAACTCCAGATCCGCCGGTGCCTCAGGCGGAGGGGAAGCGGATGACGATGTGGATGTTGATGTGGCAGTCGCGGTCGCGGATGCCTGCGTCGGTAACGGCGGATGCTCCTGCTTATCCTCAGGGACCGTGACATAGTTGCCTTCCTTATCCTTGAAGATCATATCATAGATCCCCGCCACATAGTTTTCCGTGATCTTTTCAAAGATCTGCTCATAGCTGGAACAGTGCATACGCATCAGGACCATCTTGCGGATCTGCTGCTTGATCACGTTGTCATCCTCGAGGCGCAGCGTATAGCCGTCCATGGAGAGCTGTTCCTTCATCCTTTTCTGGTCCACCTTGCCCTGGGCATCTTTGAACTGTGCCTTGTAATCCGCGAGCAGCTTGTCCATTCCGATGAACTCATCGATGGCGGCATCCTGCGCGTCAAGATTCAGATAGAACATTCCGATGGTCTTGCCGAGCTGGAATGTCTTCAGCCCGATCTCGATAAAGGGCTTGGCGATCGGTACCGCGTCCCCCACCATCCCCGCACCGGATTCAAAGATGGCAAAGGAGTTTTCCAGCATCCCGCGGCCGTACTGATCCAGCTGGATGTTCCGGGTATTATGGATGATCCTCTTCTCCGCCCCCAGCTGATCATACTTCGCCTGTAAGCCGTCTCTCCGTGCCTTTAATGCCTCATACCTTGTAACCAGAAGGGCATTGGCGGCCATCAGCGTGTCCTTCTCTTTCCGAAGCTCCTCCAGCCTGTCATCCAGTGTCTTTTTCTCCGCTTCCTTATCCTTTTTTTCCTGTGTCTTCTGTTCCAGGCTGCTTCTTTTTTTGGTCAGCTTGCCCTGTACGATCCGGAGATTCTTTTCCTGTTTTTCTATTCTCTCTTCCAGCGTTTTGCCGCTGCCGCTTTCGGGCTGTTTGCTTTTTTTCTTCTTTTTGGCCTCCGCGGCCTGCTTGTCCCTCAGTTCCTTGACCTTTGCCTTATATTGTTCCTCCTTGCCCTCCAGCGTTTCGATCTCCTGGCTTAATCCGGCGATCTCCGTATCGAGCGTTTCCAGCTGGGGCGCAAGGGCATCGGACGCATCCTTCTTTTCCCGTGTTTCCGATTCATTGGCTCTGAGGGCGGTATGGTTTTGGTCCGTATCACGGTTCAGATCCGCTATCATCGCAACGATCATGCGCTTCTCGCTGCCCTGCCTCATATCCTTCATTTCCTGATCCAACAGTTCGATGGCGCCTTTCGCGCCTTCCCTCTGTTTGCTCTCATTCACAGAGGCTCTGATCATCTGCGCCCCTGCGACCAGGATCTTCACACCGTTAAAGACATAGCCGACGGCATCCAGCCCCGGCAGTTCGGTCGCTTCATCCACCACCTTGACCAGATCATCCAGTGTCTGAACTGCTTCCGCCATGTCCGCTCCGGCCTCGGCCATATCATTCAGTTTATCAACAAGCTCGATGATACTGCCGACAACCTTGTCCGCGAGTTCGCTTCCGCCCGCGCCGTCACTTTCCGCGCGCATCTGGTCAAGCTGGAAGCACAGCCCGACAAACTGGATCACCGCATTGCACCCTTTCTCCGTAGCCATCAGCGCACCAAGCGTCGCTCCGGTGATCTCGTTGAGCGGCGAAAGATCCCATTGCTTGGCAGTTGCTCCGAGCTTTGCGGTCAGCTCCGGGTCATACGCGTCTCCCACATCCCCCCAGTCTTCCAGCGGGCTGAGCATCCCCAGCTTATCCTCAACCGACTCTACCTGATCGGAGATCGCTTCGGTGACCTCACCTCCCAGCTCCATCCGGGAATATCTGTCTTTCTGTTCGACATCCCCTTCGCTGAGCATGGCAGCTTTTGCTTCCTTCCTTGAAAGCAGTGCATCCGTACTCGCCGATAACTCAGGTCCCTGAGGAGTCGGCGGTGTGCCGCCTTTGCTTTTTTTGCGTGCCTGGCGCCGGCTCGTCCGGCCCACCGCCTTATTTGCATCGATCATTGCCCGGATCGCAGCCTGAACCTCACGCTTTGCTTCGACGACTTCCGTCGAACTGTCTTTCTTCCCCTTTTTCACCAGCGCTCTCTGCTTATCCAGCTTCAGCATCAGATCAATATATGCCTGATGACGGGTTTTCATCTGCCCAACCAGCGTCCTCTGCCCCTCGGTCAGTTTCTCACCGGCCTGCTCGAACCGCATGATCTCCAGTCTCTCCTGCCTGCTTTTTTCTACAAAATCCGCAAGCTCGGAATCTCCCTCCACCACACGGACAGTATCCTCGATCTTGTGCAGATAGAGTGCGCCCGTATTTGCGAATCTTCTCTCCAGTCCTCTGGATGCCATACCGGCTCTGCTGCCCTTAAAGTAACTGATGATTCTCTTGTGAAATTTGAATCTTGTCGCCACCATGACTTTTTTGATCTTGTCATAATTCGGCACATATCCGTTCTGGGAAAGAAGAGCATCCGTAACACTGGGATCCTCCCTTTTCTGATTCTCAAGCAGATAGTACGCAAACAGCCTCTCTGAGAACGGAAGTTCCAGAAGTTCCAGGGCAAAATTGCCGGCGGAATCACCCTGCGCGGTCTTTACCGCATTTCTGGAGACCCAGAGATCGCAGAGCTTGACGGCAGAGATCGTGCTCGTAGAATAAAGAAGCTCTGTCTCCTCTTTCGGCTCCTCCTTTTTCTTTTTCTTTTCCTCCTGTGCCTCACCGGTGAGCTGGACCGGCCTCGTCACCACCTGCGTGACGGAATCTATCGTCTGGTCGAGAGACTGGAAGAACGTCTCCCTCCTTACGGTCACATCATCAAACCCGAAAGCCCTTCTGATGCTTGCCTTTTTCTCGTCAGTCAAGCCTTCAAAGGATTCAAAATCCTGCAGTTCATCCAGATCAGCCAGATACTTCGTGACGATCTCATCCAGTTCCTTGTCCTCCTCAGAAAGTGTCTGTCCTGCCGGATGCGCCTCTCTGAATCCTCTGAGCTCGGTCTCGTAGAGCTGCAGCATCGCGCGATACTTGCCAAGCTTCATATCAATGCTTTCCAGATCGGATTTCTCAATATACTCCCGCATGGTCTGGCCGGCTGTTCCGAGTTCACGGATGCGTTTCCTGGCGGCCTCCGTCATCCGTTCGGCGACCCCTCCGATATCAGAAGAATCACCGGTATCCCCGACCACACTCTTATAATCCTGCGACTGCCTGAGTACATCGCACAGGGGTTTCAGGTTTTTCTTCAGTCCCTGGATCCGCTCGGCCAGCCCGTGGTCGATCGTTTCCGTAGATTTCAGCTTTCCCTCCAGATGGCCGGCCATTTCTTCCATGAGGAGTGTCTTTGCGGCATACGGGAATTGTTTACAGTAAGCCCTGAGTTTTTCCTGCTCCTGAGGCGCCATGCTCTGAAACAGGATCTGCTTGTGATCTTCCAGGATCCCCTCAATGTCCTGGGCAGACAGGTCACCTGAGAGCTTATCGAGCACCTCCAGCCACTGAGCTGTATCTGCGTCCGCACCGGTACTCGCGATCTTGGATTCATCCTTAAGGGATTTGAGCATACTGGTCTGCAGGCAGGTGGCTGCCGCCTGCGCTACATGCTGATCCGTGATCTCGCTGCTTGCAAGGAAACGCTCCACATGCTGATGCATTCTCTCCGCCGCGTGTTCGGGTCTGTGATACCCTTTTTCTCGGGAAGAATACAGCCTTGAGACCTTTTTGTCGCCAAATGTATAAGCCGGCAGAGCGTCTGCCTGATTCCTGGGGACATAAAGGCCAAGGCCTGTCTCAAGCGTCCGTACCATGGAGATGTTGGTCGGTGCCGCCGCGGAAGTTCCGGGCGCCGTCGATCCCCCCGATCCCTGAGAGCCCGGCGAGGAAGCGGGGGCCGTGCTCTGCCGCCAGGCATCCATCTGCATCCTGGCCTGAGCCAGCGATTCTGCCTGTTTCCTTGCTTTTTCTTCTTCCGTCAGCTGCGAGCTGACTGCCGGCGCCATGCTCTGTCTGTTCAGAGTTGCGCTTGCTCCACCACTTCCGCCCGGCATCTCACACCTCCAGCCAGGCCCGATAGGCCTGTTCTTCTCTTGCAGCCGCAGGCGCGGCTTTGGTGTATAGTTTCAGCAGTTTCATGGAAAACTCGTCTGTCGGTGACTCGATGCAGATCTGTGCAGGACAGGTTCTCTCGCCCTCGGCCTGCTTCATCATATACGCCATCAGATAACGGACATTCTTTGTCCTGCGCGGATCCACGAGGATAGTCTCGATCCGGATATTGCCTTCGAAGGGCACGGCAGAGAGCGCCGCGACGGCCTCTCCGTCCTCATACAGTACCCCGCCGTACCGGTTATCCTCAGAAAAGATGCTGTCCGCATTGACATAAGCCCCCTTTTCCTCGGCCGCCTCCGCCATGGCAAGGATCTTTTCCGCTTCCTCCACAGAGTGATCGACGCCTCTGACGATCTCACAGCCGTCCGGGAGGTCTCCGATGTCCGTCGGAACAAGCTTTTTTACCTCTTCGAAGGAATAATAATTCCGGATCACGCCGAACTTTTCTACATGGAAATTCGCATCCTTAAGGAACTCCTCCCAAACAAGTTCCTCGTCGCCCTCCTTGAAATAGATGCTCTCGATCTTCTGAAAGCCGGTCTTCAGAACATACATGCAGACCTCGATCAGGAAGTTCCTGCCGATTCCGATCCGCTGGAGCGAGGGCGATACGGCAAAGAAGTTGATCACGACCGTCAGGCCGCTCACCGACAGGGAGCAGGCGCTCACGGCGTCACCGTCATCGTCCACGCCGCCGATCAGGACGTCCGAGGGGGCTTTATCATCCCACCAGGGGCCCAGCAGGCCGTAGAAACATCTGATATTCTCCTCTGTGATCCTTGTCAGCGTCATTTTTTCGTCCGTTCTTTCCTGTCCCTGGTATCTCTTGTCCGTCTGAGTTCCCGGAGCACCTCCGCATAGGAGGTCTGCGCGATATCCGTCTGCATTCCCGCGGCCTCACGGAAGGACTTTTCCGCAATCGCGTCAATGTACACGGCTCTTCGCTGGAGTGTCCGGAACACGGCGGTCACCTCCAGTACCTCTTCCCTGGAAAGCAGGCCGATCCCCGCTTCCAGAAGACGTCCCGCGAGAGAAAAGATCTCAAACATGGCCGGGATATCCTGCAGGAAATTGAAACACCCCAGCCTGTCAAACAGTGCCGGATGCTCTTCCTTCATCTTCATCAGCTGCTCATAGGCGTCTCTGACGCTCTCATCACTTTCCGTTACAGGCGCGGCATCCTGTATGACGCCCATCCGCTCCGCCCATGCGCTCCACGCGCACAGAATGCCTTTATTGTCATAATCCCAGGCAGAGAGTTTTTTGAAATCCGCGGACAGAAGGCCCGCCTGCCGGATGATCGGCCGCTCCGGATCGATGCCGCCGGCTGAACCGCCGTAATGCCTGCGGATAAAGAACCCCTCGATGCCGCCGGCTTTTTCTCCGCCGGTGAGCTGCTCCAGGTAACTCTCGCCGCAGTGCAGGTAAAAGCGCTGGATCCCCATCTCTGTCCCATGTGCCGCATCCAGCTCCGCCTCATATTCCCCCAGCAGTCCGGATTCCGCGGCGGCTTCAGCGGAGTCCCGGATCTTGAAATAACTGCGGCGCATCTTGTCGCGCTCACTGATCACCTCTCCGATGATCCTGTTGTTCTCCCGGTCCGCACCTTTGCCGGAATACCGCTTCTTATCCTCCCGGAAAGCGCTGTCCGCTTCCTCCGCCGAAGCAGCGGACCGCCTGTCCAGGGCGGTCTTGAATGCCGGTTCATCGGTCAGAAGGCGCTCCATCATGAAAGCAATCCGGCGGTTTTTGTTCATGACGAGACCACGGTATTCCGCGATGAGCACCGGAAGCTTTTTGCGATAAGCCGCGGCCTTATCCTCGCTGATCTCTTTTTTCCAGTTTACCCTGTTGATCCCGTTGGCGCCGAAAAAGCATTCCTCGAGCCTGTCGATCCTGGCGGCGAGCTCTACCTCATATCTGGCATGTGCCTCCTCGGCAGGGGAGAGTTCGCCGGTTTTATCCCTGACGATCAGATCACGGGTAGCCAGAACGGAAGCGATCCCGATCCACGGACAGTCTCCGCTGCTTAGGGCCGCGGGATACGGTGTAAATTCCGAACCGTCGGGTTCTTTGGGCTGCGCCTGACCGCTGTTGTACAGCACAGCGGCACTTTCCGCGATGAACAGGCTGTCTGTCTCGCGAATGGTCTTCTGATCGGGGAGGACTGTGCGTTCCATGCGCTCCCACTTGCGATGAGCGATCTCTTCACGCCTCCTGGCATCACCGAACTCCGACAGTTCCGCCGAGATCCCCGTGCGCCGCGCCGTATGCGCCGCGTCAGCCGTCACAACAGCCGCGCCCAGTCCCAGTGCTTCCGTGAGCGCGTCCGCGTTCTTATTCTCTTTTTTCTTCAGCTTTGCGAGTGCGGAATCGGACGTACGGAGCAGAAAAGCCGCGGATGCAGGCTGCGCGCCCGCAGCGGAGCTTTCCTCCTGCTTCTTTTCCTGTGCAGGAGGGAAAAGCAGGGAGACTGTTTTGTCGAGCGTGACATTTTTCAGGATCGTATGACAGGGACAGAGCGCCTTTTTGATGACCGCGCGGTTCGCGTCAGGCACCAGTTTTTCGACGAGTTCCGCGGTATTCCTGGTAAACGCGGTGACCACGACCGGCTGCGCTTCTCCGTAGAGATTCATCAATGCAGTGTGGCCGTGGGTCAGAAGGGCCTTAAGGCTCCCTGCCGAATCGGCACGGAAATAATCGGAATACAGATCGCCTGCGTCCTGCCTGCATAGGAGCAGACCGCAGATCATGCCGTCATCGTAACAGACAGCGCTCAGATCCGGCTCATAGCGGTCCCAGAAGATCGTCTTCGGGACCGGCAGGATCTTCCTGCCGCGGGCCATATAACGGGCCACAGCCTGCAGCTCGTCGTCGGTCAGATCGCCGAGACTGCTGACAGTCTCCTCGAACGGCTTTCCGATGATGTCTCCGGACTTGATCTGATCTGCCGTAAAAGAATAGATCTCACTCTTGGAATCGGAAAAGGTAAAGCCTGCGTCTTTGAGATATGCCGAAAAGATATCGTCGCCTTCCGTGCAGTCGGCGAACGTCCCGTAGAGCTTTGCGGCCGCCGCTACGGCGTTGCAGCGCATCCGAATGAGCGTGGAGCCGTACTCCGGCATCGAATATCTGCTGCTCAGCGACACCCATTCGATCCGCTGCCACTGATAACACTCCCGGAAAAGAACAACGCCCACCAATCTGTCATCCGCGAGGATCCCGTCATACACGGCGACGCCGCGCAGTTCCTCATCCAGGATCGCTTCCCGGTAGACCGGCGGGATAAATCCGCCAAGAGATTCCAGATTGTTCGGATCGATCAATGCCTCAAAAAACATCCGGTGTTTCCTTCAGACAGGTGATCAACTCAGTACGCTGCTTTGAAGATATCTTATGGAAAAATCATAGCATTTTTATGATAATACTGCAAGGATTCCTTCATAGTCCAGAGCGTCCGCTGCTTTTCGAACGCGGTCCCAGCGCTCTGTCTCCTCCTGCGGAACAGAATATGCGGACATCTCCGCGAGGATCGCCTCGATCGTATCACAGTCCATCTGTTCGGCCGCGCTTTTGATCTCGCTGTACACATCCGCCATCAGCTGCGCGTCCGCTTCCGGTCTGTCCGCATCGCCGCCCTCTCCGGCAAAAACGGTATCAACCGACTGCTTCAGGCTCTCGCAGCGGGACAGAAAACCGGCGTGCTGCTCATGAATATAGGCATGATCACCGGCTTTTCCGGCATCCTCGAGCTTCTGGGCCTCCTCGCCGAGCCCGGCGGCTCCGATGATCCGCAGCGAGCTCTTGAGCGCGTGCACCTTGATCGTATAGTTCTGATAGTCCTCCCCGGCAAGGGCACCGTCTAGCTCCCGCGCCTTGTCGTCGTATGACCCGCGGTAGATCTCCAGGGTGGAAAGATAAGCCTCTGCCGATCCGTTGTTCCTAAGTCCCGCCGCGATATCGATGAGCTCCTGCCCCTTAAGGGCAGCGAGTTCCTCCGGAATACCATCGGACAGACTGTCAGAAGACGCGGCGGCCGTACCGGGGGACGTTCTGTCCTCCTCACCCGCAGGCTCGATCAGTTCTCCGGGGAGCAGCTCGAGCATCATGTTTTCCAGGTGGTTGGGGTCGATCGGTTTCGTGAGATAATCGTCAAAGCCTGCAGCGATATACTCATCGCGCGCGCCGGAGATGGCGTTCGCCGTCAGGCAGATCACCGGCGTGTGCGCATTCGGATTCTCCGTCTCCTGCTTCAGTTCCCGCAGCGTCTCGATCCCGTCCTTGCCGGGCATCAGGTGATCCATGTAGATGAGGTCATATTTCTTTTTCCTCGTCATCGCCAGTCCCGTGTCACCGTCTTCGGCGGTTTCCACCTGCACCCGCGTCTGTTTGATCAGGTTTTTGAACACGAGCAGGTTCATGGGATTGTCATCGATCACCAGGGCGCAGGCCTTCGGGGCGGTGAATTTTTCCCGATAGCTGCCCTGTCCGGCGAGCGCTTTGCGATAGGCTTTTTCATAATCGCCGAGCGGTTCCCACTTGACGACCTTCTGCTTCAGGCAGAACCGGAACGTCGATCCCTCCCCGTAGACACTCTGCACCTCGAGACGGCTGTCCATCATCTCCAGCAGCCGCTTGGTGATGTTCATTCCCAGGCCCGTGCCTTCAACATTGCGGTTGCGCTTTTCCTCGATGCGGTCAAACTCGGAGAACAGTTTGCTCATATCCTCCGGTTTGATACCGATCCCGGTATCGCTGACGGACACGTCAAGGATGACCTGATCGCTCTCCTCCGGGATCCGCTGGTAACCGATATGGAATGTGACACTGCCCTTTTCCGTGTACTTTACGGCGTTGGTCAGGATGTTGGTGATGACCTGCTTGATGCGGATCTCATCACCGCGCAGCATCCCGGGGAGCGTCTCATCGAAATCGAGGATCAGTTCCAGCCCCTTGTTGTCAGCCCGCGTCCGGATCATGTTGACCAGATCGCCGATGACGGAGGAGATATCGTAATCCACCGGGAGGATCTCCATCTTGCCCGCTTCGATCTTGGAGAAATCAAGGATGTCGTTGATGAGGCCCAGAAGGGTATGACCCGCGGTACTGATGCTGCCGGCATACTCACGGATGCTCGTATCCGTACTCTCGCGCAGGATCATCTCGTTCATTCCGAGCACAGCGTTGATCGGTGTGCGGATCTCATGGGACATGTTCGCGAGAAAGGCGGATTTCGCCTGGTTCTCGTATTCCGCTTCCTCCTTGGCTTCCTTGGCGGCATTCATGTCCAGCACCACGAAGACGTACAGGATGATCTCCACGCCGACGACCGCGATGTTTGTCAGCGACAGGCCATAGGAAAACAGCTGCACCGCGGCCGCCAGGACCGGGACGGTCGTGAACAGGATCAGCGGGATCAGCATCACGCGGCTGATGGCCCTGCCCATCTGTATGGCGGCTGACAGTTCGATCACCAGGGCGATCAGCGGGATGACAAAGCTGATGGGATAACCGGCCGAGCGCTGATAATGATTCGTTTCGTCAAACGTATACAGGATGCCCGTGAACAGATTGGCGATGATCAGCAGTTCGCCGATCAGCAGCACCGCGTTGATAAAGTTCAGACGTCTTGGGACACGGGTAAGTCCGCCCTCCCGTTTCAGCACGTCCGTGATATACAGATTGAAACCGAACATGGTAATGAGCGTCAGGAAAAAGACTAAGAAATTGCTGATCCTGACCATCCACCACCCGAGCGTGCTCACGTCCCCTCGATAGATGTAGGCAAGCCGGTCAAAAGTAAGCAGCAGCGCGGCGCCGGCTTCGGTCATGATCAGAGCGACCTTGCGCGCTCTGGGCATGGCCCTCGTGATGATGATAAAGAAGACGATCGCGTAGCAGATGCTGCTCAGCGACAGCATGATATTCAGCTGGTGCTCTCGCAGAAAATCAAAAATCACTTAGGCTGTCCTTTCAGAATCCCGCTTTTTTCAGCAGGTCGCCGAGGGAAGTCGTGGCCTCGCCGTCACTGCTGTATTCGGCCAGTTCCTCGCTCACCTCCTCCGGCGGGATCTCCTCCGCCGCCTTCATGCTCAGCGACAGCTTTCCGTCCTTGATCTGAGTGACCTTGACCTTGACGCGCTGACCGACCTTGAGCACATCGCCGGGATAGCGCAGTCTCTTTTCCGAAGGGATCTGGGAGATATGCAGCAGGCCCGAGAGTCCTTCGCCGATATCCACAAACGCCCCGTAATCCTTGATGCTCTCCACGGTGCCCTCGGTCACGAGGCCGACCTTGACATTGGAGACCTTGGCTGCGCGGTCCTTGTCCGCCTGCTCCCTGAGGATCTCTTTGGCGGAGAGGATGAGCTTTTTCTTTTCGGCATCCACGTCCGCGACGCGCACCTTAATGGTCTTTCCGACATAGGAGGCGAGGTCGCCCTCTTCGACAAAAGAGAGTGCGAGCTTGGAAGCCGGGATGAACCCGCGGGTGTCCTCGAGAAAGGCCACCACGCCGCCCTTGACGGCCGAGTCCACGCGGACATTGAATTCCGCCGCGTTCTTTTTATACTCCGTGAGCCTGTCCCAGACCAGAACATCGCTCGCCTTTTTCCTGGACAGCAGGATATTGCCGTGGCCGTCGTCCGTTTTGGTGACGGTCGCTTCGATCTCGTCTCCGATGTTCACGTCGTGACGGATGGAAAACTTCGGATCGGACGAGTATTCGGCAGCCGGGATGACCCCCTGCGTGTAGTACTTGATATCGACGAGGACCTCGGTATCGGTCACGCCGATCACGGTCCCTGTGAGAATGTTCCCCTCACTGATCTTCCGGAAGGAATGCTCGATCTCTCCCTCAAAATCCTTCATGGACTGGCCTTCGGTACGTTCCTGTGCTTCGCTCATTTTTACCCCTTTCCGTGTTTGCAGATATATCTTTACCGCCTGCGGATCCTGAAATAGATCAGCTGACAGATATGGATCACAAAGACTGCCGCGAGCAGGAAAAGATGCGTGTAGAAAACACCGACGATATAGTAGTTCCGCTCGAGCAGAAATTCCATGCTGAATCCCATAAAGCTGAGCAGGCCCGCCAGTGTCAGGCCCATCAGCAGCATCGGCAGGTTCAGGAACATGTTCTTCATCGCCTGCAGAAAATCCCGGAAGGAGGCATCGAAGTACACGAATCTGCCGACCATCAGTCCCAGGTAGTACATCATGACCGGACTGTATTCACTCGCGTCCCCGATCACATTGAAGCAGACCAGCGCGATGATCGCGTAGAACATCCCGAGCATCCGGATCACACCGATCTCTTCCCGGGTGATCCCCCGCAGCGGGATGATGAGTCTGTCCAGTACCGTGTTGGCGATGCACGAAAGGCAGATCAGGAGAAGCAGGGCAAAATCCTTCCAGTTCTCCCAGACATACAGGAACCACTCCATGAATTCGCTGTCCGCGCTGCCCCGATAAAGCGTATACACATGGTTCAGCACGACATAGGCACACGCAAACGACATGACCGAGGTCGCGGAGATCACGAGCTCATAAAACCTGTTAAGCAGGTCTGTGAAGTGATCCTCATCGTCTCTGCCTCCGCGGACCCGGCTCCAGCCCCACAGGATCAGATCGCACAGGATCACCCCCAGAAGCGCCGCCGCGTAGAACAGGAGCTTCTTGGGCCAGGTGAAATCCGGATTTGTGTATGCCTCCAGTGTCATTGTCCGCTCCCTTTACAGCATGTTGTCGATCACGGGCATCGGCCCGGTAAAGTCAAAACCATAGAACCGCATGGCGTTTCCGCCCAGGAACGCCCTCTTTTCCTCATCTGTGAGGCGCTCTGTCTCCTCGATAAAGCGGGTTGACATGGGATATGTGATCTCGGTCAGGGTCCTGGGATAGTCCGACCCCCACATGAGCTTGTCCATGCCGCAGATCGACGCGGCGGTCCTGATCGCCTCGACCGCGGAAGGGAAGGGATAGAACTCCTTGTTAAAGAGCCAGGTAAGCCCGCCGCTCTCGATGTACACATTGGGGTTCACCGCGAGCTCGATCTGCTTTTCCCAGCCCTCGGTCGTCACCATCCCAAAGTGCCCAATGGCCATCCGCAGATCCGGACACTCGGCAATGACCTCCGCGAGAGAAGCCGTCTGCGCGTCGCCGTCCGCGAGGTCGAGTCCCACGAAAAGCCCCGCCTCCTGTGCCGCACGAAACACCGGCATGTGCGCGGTGAGATCCTGGTTCTTAAGCCGCCCCGCGCAGATCTTGATGCCGTCGAAGCCTTCCGTCCGAAAATCGGCATTTTCCCAGTACAGGGAGCAGATCCGGATGCGGTCCGGATATTTGGCCCTGGCCGCAAGCAGGTACGTATCCTGGTTCCCGTCCATGTATTCCTGCGTGATGACGGCGCCGTTCACGCGGGCGTAGTCCATACTCGCGATCAGGCGCTCACAGGTGTTTCTGTCGTCCTCCATAAAGGGAGGCATCATCTGGCGCACTTCCCCCAGGAAATCGGACTTTCCGCCGCCAATCCCGAAAACGCGTTTTCCGTCGATCAGACCGTCCTGCTTTTCCCAGAGATGCACATGCGCATCGATCCTGATACAGTCCATTATCTCTCCCTCTGCGTCTTTCTACATCTCGATCAGAACCTTGGCAAGGCTCCCGTCGTTGGCGGCGAGCGCCTTGAATGCCTCATCCGCGCGGTCCACGGGGTAGACTTCGCTGACCATATCCAGGACAGGCACGCTGCCCGAAGCGATCAGGTCGATCACCGACTGAAAATCATCGGGATAGGAATTCCTGCTGCCGAACACGTTGAGCTCCTTTTTGAGCAGGACCGAGTGCAGGAATGTGGTCTCCTTTTTGCCGTTGCCGATCAGGATGATGTTGCCGGCAAACGCCGCGCAGTCGATGCAGTTCAGGAACGTCACAGACAGTCCGCAGGCTTCTACGCAGACATCAAAACCGTCGCCGTTCGTGATGTTCATGGCCTCTTTGACAATGTCTGTCTTTGCGCTGTTGATGACGCCGGCGGCGCCGAAGCGTTTTGCCTTTTCCAGCCTGCCGTCCAGCACGTCGGCCGAGTACACCTCAGCCCCCTGCGCGACAGCCGAGATCAGGGCAAAGAGGCCGATCGGTCCCGCGCCGACGACGAGGACTTTATCGCCTTTTTTTACAGCGGTCCTGTGCAGCGCGTGCCATCCGATCGTAAAAGGTTCGACCAGCGCGAGCTCCTTTGCGGACAGTCCCCTGCCGGGATAGATGCGTTCCACGGGCATCACGATATACTCGCGGAAGGCGCCGTCACGCTGCACGCCCATGGTCTGATTGTCAGTGCAGCAGTTCACAAAGCCTCTGCGGCAGGAATAGCAGGTGCCGCAGTTGAAATACGGGTTGCAGGTCACGACATCGCCCGGCTTCAGACCCCTGTCGTTATCGGGGATCGTGATGATCTCGGCGCTGAACTCGTGTCCGGGAATCCTGGGATAGGTCGTGAACGGCTGGTTTCCCGTGTAGCTGGCCACATCTGCGCCGCAGATGCCGCCGTAGAGGACCTTGAGGAGTGCCTCTCCCTCCGCGGGGACCGGTTTTTCCGTGTCCGTGACGCGGATCTCAAACGGCTTGTCGATCAGTACTGTCTTCATCTTCCTTACCTCGTGGTGTCGATGTATTTCTCATTCCAGATGACCGCGGTCTTCATGGGCGCGCTCTTGGAATAGATCCTGTTCTTATAGGCGTCGATCGGGTCCTTCGCGAACTCTTCGCGGTCGATCAGTCTGACGATCCGGTCATAATTGCTCTCCGCGAGGAGGCTGATCGCTTTCTCCATATGATCCTGCCGGAAGTTGATGGAGGCGATGATCAGGTGATTCTCAAAGCCGAACGGCATGGTGTCGAATTCGATCCGCGGTCCCAGAGAAAAGCTGTTGTACAGGCCGTTGCAGCCGAGCACCTTTTTCTCAAAGGCGATCCGATGTTCTACATTGGTACCGCTGACGCCGATGAACGTGGTGGCTCTGCCGCCGAGTTTTTCTACGATCGCCCGGGCGAGGTCGTCCTCACTGTCAAAATCGTTGCGCAGGTAGTCCGCGCCGGAGTTTTCGACCGCGAACCGCACCTTTTCGGAATCCTCCGGGCTGCGGGCGATGAACAGGATCCTGCTGTCCTTATGGTTCCTCGCGATCAGGTCGCCGATGAACATCCCGGTCGTCCCGAGGCCGAAGATCACCGTGCGCTCGAAGATCTCCTCCTTCGCGATCCGGCGGGCCTCAGTCTCATCACACTTATACTTTTTCATGCAGCGCCGGAAATTGTGGGCACTCCCCATGTCCTCCATGCGTTCGAGCTGGAACAGCATGCAGGCAAAGGGATCCGGAAACACCATCTTTTTGGCGAAGGACAGATCCAGCCGCCCGTCGTGCACATAGCCGTCCGGGATCCGCAGCAGCATGTCGGGGTGGAAATACTGTTTGTCCGCGAACAGGCCGTCCGCCTGATCGCAGCCGTACTCGAAATAGGTCTCGTCCTCCGTGTATCTCGTGGGGTCGTAGCTGTCGCCGCCGCGGATCAGGACGATGGCAAAGCGGTTTTCCGAGGGCACCCACACGATCCCCTCATGTCCGTTGATCAGCCGGTTCTTCCCCGGGGGAAATTTCGGTCCCATGAGGCCTTTGCTCCCCATGTTCATCAGTTCGTTATCGGTACCGCAGAACCCAACCATGACGGGCTCGCAGAGGATGCCCTCCTTGAGCGGCTCCCCTTTGAGACGCTGTCTCTTTACATTTTCAATTTCTACATCCCCGTATACCAGAGGACGCTCCGCGTCATTCTGAAAATAGGTTCCCTTGACGATCATGCCGATCCTCCTTTATTACTGCTGCCCGCCGGGTCCGTTTCAGGACCCCTCGCAGGAAAAAGTCTCCTCCGCCGGTTCAAACCCCTCCGCCTCGATGACGAGCCTGCTGCTCCCCTCTTCATATCCGGAGCGCAGGATCACCATGGCGCGCCCCCGGAAGGTCACGGCCGACGCGTCCGTGTAATCCTCCTCTGTGACGGGGTTCGCCGATCCGAAGCCGGCGATCGTGCAGCTGCCTGTCACAGCGGCCCTAAGCGGGATCTCCGCGTCCGGTACGACTCGGCCCTGGCGGTCGATGATCTCGATGCCCACAAAGATCATATCCTGCCCGTCGGCGCACGCCTCGCGGGTCTCCGGAAGCAGCCGGATTGCTGCCGCCTCTCCCGCAGTCACAAGTTCGTCCCGGCTGACCTCTCTGCCCTCCCGGTAACTGACCGCGGTGACCGTCCCCGGCTGATAGACCGTCTCAAAGCGGACACTCTTCGGCAGCGGCCTCTCGTCCGTAACCCGCTTTCTCCCGATGCTCTCACCGTTCACCAGCACCTCGACCTCCTCGGCCCCGGAAAAGACGACCAGCTCGACCGGTTTCCCAGCAGCACCCGGATAGTTCCAGCAGGAACGGACGCCCGGAAAGCCCCACATGCTCGTAAGCTCGCGCTTGCCGAAGGTCTCGGGCGGCATGGCGTAGAGGTATGTCTTTTCACTCCCCCACACGACGCTCCGGTAGGCCCCCTGCGGCAGCATCCGCCCCGTGATATCAAAGTCCGCGTCGTTCGCGGTCCTCCACGGATAGGGCGAGGTCTCCTGCGGCATGAGGTCCCACGGATGCTGCGGTGCATCAGGATCCTCCGGGTCAAAATACGCGGCCTTGCCGATCCCCGCTTCACCCAGATAGTCCCAGGCCGTCCAGGTGAAATCGCCGATCACATACGGCAGCCTTTCAACCAGCGGCCACCGAAAGCCGATCTCTTTGGGGAAATTCTCCGAGCCCAGGATGACTCTGTCCGGGAACAGTTCATGATCGTGCTCGTACAGGTCCTCCATGTAGTTGTAGCCGACCACATCCAGGCCGTTCGTGAACGGCTCCGTGCCCCTTTCCCAGAGATCCGTCCCCCGCTCATCGCCGGCGTTCTGGGCCTGATTCTGTCCCGCGGCGAGCTCATCATCCAGCCCGCTCCAGAACGAGCAGATGCCGTTGCTGACGGGCCTTGTCCCGTCGAGCGCGCGGATCTTTTCGGCGATCGCTGCCGACCTTGTGTATCCGCCGCCCAGACCGCCGCGCTCCGGGATCTCATTTCCCGTAGACCACAGGATAACGCAGGGATGCGTCCTGTCCCGCCTCACAAACGCGGTCAGATCCCGTTCCCAGTCGGAGGAGAAAAACTGACTGTAGTCGCCGCCGCGCTTTCCCATGGACCACGCGTCAAACGCCTCGTCAAAAACATACATTCCAAGTCTGTCACAGGCCTCGATCAGCGCGGATGAGGGCGGATTGTGCGCCGTGCGGACAGCATTGAAGCCGGCCTCCTTCAGCTTTCCAATCTTTCTCTCCTCGATCCCGAGGGTCGTCACGGAGCCCAGCAGGCCGTTGTCATGGTGCAGGCAGCCTCCTCTGAGTTTCACGCTCTTTCCGTTGATCAGAAGGCCCCGAACGGGATCCGCGGAGACCGTGCGGATACCGAACAGCGTTGTCAGCTCATCTGCGGATGCAGGCTCCTCGCTGACAAAATGTGTCCGGTAGACGCCGAGGTTCCTGACCGCGGCCGTTACCCGGTAGAGATTCGGGTGCTCCGCATCCCAGAGGACCGGCTCCCGGACCGTGAACGCCATCCTGGCCGTCTCCGCGGAACGCGGTCCCACCTGGATCACGCGTTTTGTACAGGCGGCCGCCTCGCCGCTGTTTTCAGGGAAAAGTGTGAGCGTCACCTCGGCCAGCCGATTTCCGAGGCCTGCATTTTCTACTTCGACGAGCGCCTCGAGAAACGCGCAGCCGTCCGCGATCTCTTTGGTATACAAAAAGACGCCGTCGGGGGCGATATGCACACGCGGACCGTGCAGCAGCTTTACGCCGCGGTACAGACCCGATCCGGTGTACCAGCGCGAATTCGGCTGCATGCTCGTATTGACATTGACCGTGATCCGGTTCTCCGCGCCGAATGTCACGAGATCCGTCAGATCCACTGTGTACGGCGCGTAGCCGTTATGCCAGAGCGCTGCCTTGCTTCCGTTGACGTCGACAGTCGCGTTCATCATGGCCCCGTCAAACTGGAGAGCGACGCATCCGCCTTTCCACTCGCCGGGGATAAATACATACTTCGTATAGTTCGACAGGCCCCCGGTAAAGTATCCCATGTCCACTCCCGCGGGAGCGTCGGGCGATACCGGTGTTCCGATCATGCCGTCGTGCGGCAGGTTCACCTCCGTGCCCGGATCCTTTTCGAGCATCGTGATACTGTCCAGGAATCCCCTGCGAAATGTCCACTTCTCACCCAGATCGACAGCCTGCATCTTTTCCCCCTGTTCAGACTCCGTATTTTCGCACCTGCGCAGAGTGCGCGTACGTTCCAAATATAACAGGAAAAGTGCCGTGTGACAAGGTTCAGGGATGTTTCACCGGCATTTTTCATAGGCAATTTTTCGAAGACGATTTCACAGGCATTTTCAGCGGTATTTTTCACCCGCGTTTTCGGAAGCGACTCTTCAATTCGAATGCTTTTTGTGCCGGACTGATATATAATTGATGTCAGGATTATTGTATGCGCGGCGATCCTGCCTGCGTGAACGGAAAGGGACTGCAATATGACAAATACGGAATTTGATGATTTTATCCAGGCTGAAGTTGAAAAGCAGAAAGGTGTGTCCATCCCGGTCAGGGCAGGCCTGCTCGAGCGGCTGCTGACGCGCAAGATGAACTGCCGCTCCATGCTTCCCAATCCGGATGACGAGTTCTGCTTTCCCGATATCGGCCCCAACTACGGGATCATCTCCAATTATATGAAATCCATCCGAAAAAACGTCAGCAACGGTCTGAATCCGTTCGAAGAACCGGTGTTCGTCGAAAAGCTCAGTCCGAAAGGCTACCGTCTGCTGAACGGGCATCACCGCTGGGCGGCGGCGCTGCAGCTGGGCATCAAGCGTATTCCGGCCAAGATCGTCAATCTGCCGCTGGAATCCGACATCACGGCCATGATCGAGAACTCAAGGCATGACCGACGCGTGACGCTCGACCTGGACGAGGTGATCTTCCGGGATGAGTCCGATCCCAATGTAGAAAAACCGCGCAGAGGCCACAAGGAGCGCATCCGCCAGGGTGTTCCCGCCCTCTTCCATTTCCTCACCAAGAAGGGCTATGACATCTGGGTATATTCCTCCAACTACTATTCGATCGACGACATCCAGAGTCTGTTCCGCGCGTACTCCGCGAATGTCGACGGCATCATCACCGGTATCGCCAAGCAGAATACCCGTTCCTCCGAAGCCGACAAGCGGATGAAGGAGCTGATCGCCAACAAGTATAAGAAGACGATTCATATCGACAATGACTCGGTCGTGATCACGGGCGGCCCGGAGAAAAAATACGCGGAATTCCCGATCGACGCGCCCGCAGAGCGCTGGGCAGCCGCGGTAACGGATATCATCGCGGGAATCAAGGAAGAGGAAGCGGAATAAGGGATCGGAATGAAGCGTCAGAATGACCAACCGAAGATGCGGGTCTCCTTTGACCTTGACGAAGTCCTGTTCGTCTCGTCCGAGACGCACAAGACAGAGCCGGAGCTGCGCTTTCCGTACAACCGGATCTACAAGGAGCGCCTCAGGCTCGGCGCGCCCGAACTCATCAACAGGCTTCAGGAGCTGGGCTACGAGGTCTGGGTCTACACTTCTTCATTCCGTACCGACAAGTACATCAAAGGGCTCTTCAAAAAATACGGCGTGAAGTTCGACGGGATCGTCAACGCCGAGCGGCATCTCAAGGAAGTCCAGAAGAACCGGTCCACGACGCTGCCGCAGAAGGTCCCGAGCTGGTACCACATCTCCCTTCATGTAGACGACGAATCCGTCATCTGTTCCGCCGGGCGCCAGTACGGCTTTGATACCTACCAGCTGGAGGCCCAGGACGACGACTGGAAGGAAAAGGTCATCGAGAAAGCCGCCCTGGTCAAGAAAAAATGGCTCGCGCGGCAGTAACAAACAGGATCGATAAAGAACAAAAAAGTGTCCCGCAGCTTCCGCCGCGGGACTTTTTTTGGTGATCTCTGTCATTTCCTGAGCTGCTCTTCGATCTTTTCATTAAGTGTCTCCGGCTTATCAGTCGGGGAAAACCGGTCGACGACATTCCCATCCCGGTCGATCAGAAACTTGGCGAAATTCCACTGGATCCTGCCGGGCTTTTTCTCTTTGAGATACTTGTACAGCGGATCCGCGCCTCTTCCGTTCACCTTGATCTTCTCAAATCGCGGAAATTTCGTATTGAACCGCAGCGTGCAGAAGCTGTTGATCTCTTCCGCGCTCCCCGGTGCCTGGAAAGCAAACTGGTTGCACGGAAAATCGAGGATTTCAAAGCCCTGCTCATGATATTGTTCGTACAGTGCCTCCAGCCCACCATACTGCGGTGTAAGCCCGCACTTCGTTGCCGTGTTTACGATCAGAAGCACCTTGCCCTTATACTCTGCCAGGGATACGTCGTTACCCCTGTTGTCCTTTACCGTAAAATCATGTACGCTCATCGTTCTCTCCTTTCTCATCCGTTTCTGCCGGAATTCTTTATTGTACGGTTTTAATGCCCCGTTTTGTCTGTTTTTGGCTTTTGGCTTTTGCTTTTTTGCTATTATATTTTGCACAATATAATTTCGTCAAGTAGTTTTTGCGTTTATCCTAAAGATCTAATGCATCAAAACGTAAATCCCGATAAAAATCGCTCCTCCAGATCCTTTATCGGGTTCCTCAAACTGCCTGCTTCCCTGTTTTCCCTACTTTTTCTCCTCTCCCCTCGCTTTCATAGGGATCCCGCAAAGCCTCCTTCTCCCTGTTTTCCCTACTTTTTCTCATCTCCCCTTGCTTTCATAGGGATACCATGAACGCTCCGTCTCCCTGTTTTCCCTACTTTTTCTCATCTCCCCTCGCATTTATAGGGATACCGCAAATTGTCTGCATCTCATACACCCCGACAAAACTGGCAGATCCCGGGGATCTATCGGGATTTCTGCTGTAAGCTTCCCTGCGATGAGTCCTTCCGCGATAAGTAATGACCTACTGCCGCTTTGCCCTGCCCTGTCGTCCCGTGATACAATATTGGCCGGGACGAAGCGCGATACCATACGGGCCGGGATGCATGGAAGATGATGAATGACGAAGAACTGATAAAGAACGCAACAGAATACATGACCGAACTGCTCGGTGATAACGCCGGCGGGCACGATGCCGCCCATTGCCTCCGGGTATATCGCAATGCGCTGATGATCGCCGATCAGGAACCGGCATGTGACCGGCTCGTCGTGTCTCTGGCGGCGATCCTCCATGATGTCGACGACCATAAGATCTTTCATACAGAGAATAACGCCAACGCGCGCGCGTTTCTGACAGAGCATAACGTCTCCGCCGCCGCGGCGGACAGAATCTGCAGCGTCATAAACGCTGTGTCTTTCAGTCAGAACCGCGGGAAAAAGCCGGATTCTCCTGAGGGAATGATCGTACAGGACGCGGACCGTCTGGATGCGCTGGGCGCCATCGGAATCGCGCGCACCTTTGCCTACGGAGGCGAGCATGGCCGGAGCATCGAGGATTCCGTCCGGCACTTCTATGACAAGCTGCTTCTGATCAGGGAACAGCTCTGCACAGACACGGCGCGCAGGATCGCCGAAAAAAGGCACGATTTCCTGCTGTCTTTCATCCGGGAACTGTCAGAAGAGACAGGGGACTCTCTGTAGTCATTCCTTCCTGGAAAGCATGGCGAGATAGGACGGGATCCCCATTTCAAACAGCCGTCCCTCGCTGTTTGTATCTTCGTAGAGTTCCATAAGACGGAAGCCCGCTTCCAGCTGTCCTCCGATCTGCTCTTCCAGCGAATGTGAAAACTGGACGCCCTCATCTCCATCCATCAGTTCCTTCATCAGCTTCGGATCCTTTAATGGATTAAACGGCAGAGAATACGCGATCGTCTTCTCTTCGCTGTCGACGATATAATCCATATAATGACTGGTCCCGGAGATCAGATACCCGCCTCTCTTCAGGATACGGAAGCATTCTTTCCAGATCGGACGGACCTCTTCTACATAGCAGTTTGATACCGGATGAAAGATGAGATCAAATTCTTCATCTTCAAAAGGAAGCGGTTTCGTCATATCCCCGCGGATGATGCGGATCTGATATCCCTCACGCTCCGCCACTTCTCTTTCATTGTCCAGCTGCTTCTCGGAATAGTCAAAGACAGTACATTCCGCTCCCAGCGCCGCAAAGATCGGCATCTGCTGCCCGCCGCCGCTCGCGAGCCCCAGCAGCTTTTTCCCCTTCAGATCTCCGAACCAGCGGTGCGGGACCATCTTAACGGGCGTCAGCTGTACATCCCACTCACCGCCCTGGGCTTTCACATATTCCTCATGCGATATCGACTTCCCCCATTCCCAGCCTCCTTCGACCCATCCGTCGATCGTCCTGGCGTTGATATCCTGATAATCCATGGCATTCCTCCCGTCTTAATTGATATTCCCGATGAAATCATGTAATCCCCCCATGAAATTGTATCATAATATGCTTTTATCGGGATATCCTGCCTGCTGCTTTTGCTGGGTTGCCTTGGTTTTCCATATAAATCGCCCCCGATTGCCGATTTTATCGGGGTACATTTTGGGCCATCTCCCTATAAAAACAGGTTATGTCTGAATTTCATCGGGTTACTCGTGCTACCGTTCCTCGTGGTATTCCCTATAAATGTAGCATAGATCCCCCTTTTATTGGGATGGCTATGCCTCAGTGCATTTTCTCTACCCCGATAAAATCGCCAGAAGTGACTTTTTATCGGGAAAGCCATGATCCCTCTCCCCCGATAAAACAGCAAAAAGTGACTTTTTATCGGGAAAGCAACGATCCGGTGCGATTTGTGATATCATTGGGTAAACAGTCTGACGGACGGAGGTGCTTATGAAGGATTTCTCGAGACTTGATAAACTGCTCAGCTCTTTCGTGGAGCAGGGGACAAACCCCGGCTGCGCGGTCGCGGTCATGCAGGGGGACGAACTGATCTACCACGGAGAGGCCGGGTACGCGGATATCGAAACCGGCAGAAAAGTCGATGTCCACAGCATGTTCAGCCAGGCTTCCACAACGAAGCTCTTTACCTATGCGATCCTCGGCATGCTCTATGAGGAAGGAAGGTTCCTTTTCAGCGATCCGCTGTATTACTACCTCCCCGAGTGGAAGAACACGCAGAAATTCGTCGTGCAGCCAAACGGCGGCATTGATACCGCGCCGCTTGAAAAGCCGATCACGATCCGGGACGCGGTCGCAATGATGTGCGGCCTGCCGTACTGCATGGTGCCCTCCGTCGACCCGACGACCCCCACGCTGGCGGCCATGAGCCGGAAGATGGAGGAACTGCTTAAAAAAGGACCGGCCACGATCGCGGAAGAAGTGCGCGCGATGGCGGATGTCCCGGTCATGTTCGAGCCCGGTTCGCACTGGCTGTACGGGTTCGGTTCCGAGATCACGGGCGTCCTTGTAGAGACCTTTGAGGAAAAGCCTCTGCGCGAAGTCTTCAAGGACCGTCTGATCGATCCCCTGGAGCTCGAGGACGCAGATACGTTTGTCCGCCCGGAGAACAGGGACCGCATCGTAACGAATTACATCCGAAAGGAGCCCGGGCAGTTTGAACCTGCGACCCATTTCATGACGGCGGAGCCCGACAAGGTACCGGCGGGCGCGCGTCCGAATCTCCTGATCAGTGCCCATGATTTTGCTGTTTTCATGCAGATGCTGGCCAACGGAGGCACCTATAAGGGGCGCAAGTTCCTGGGCAGCGGCACCGTGGCGATGCTTCATGAAAACCAGCTGGGCCCGGAGCAGCTCAGGGACTTTGAAAACGACTACCTGGCCGGCTATGGCTACGGGCTCGGGTTCCGCACGCTGCTTACGCAGAAATACGGGCACAACGGTCATCTCGGCGATTTCGGCTGGACCGGCGGCACCGGGATCTGGGTCGAGGCGGATCCGGTCGACAGATTCTCCGTTGCCTACATGCACAACATGAGTCCCAACGATGAGCTCTATCATCACCACAGAGTGCGCGCGGTAGTCAACGGGATCATGCTGTGAACGACCGGGGCATAAACCTGGGCGCTGAGCGGGCGAAATACATCGCAGCTGTCATATTATACGGAACCGTCGGGATGTTTCTCCGGTTTGTCGACTATCCGAGCGAGATCGTCGCACTCTGCAGGGGAAGCATCGGTTCCGTCTTCATCGTCCTGTACCTGAGAGCGCGGCATAAAAGGATCGACCGGGACGCCGTCCGCAGGAATCTGCCGTGGCTTGTGATCTCCGGGATCTGCCTGGGGCTGAACTGGATCCTGCTGTTCATCGCCTATATCCGCACAACGGTCGCGATCGCGAGCCTGTGCAACTATGTGGCTCCGGTCCTGGTCATCCTGGTCACGCCCGTTTTTCTGCATGAACCGCTCAACATACGGAAACTGCCGTGTGTGGGCGTCGCTTTTCTGGGCATCATCCTCGTTTCCGGCGTATGGAACGGGGCGATCGGAGATCTGTTCGGCGCGTTCATGGCGATGGCGGCGGCGATATGCTTCGTCTTTATCGTCATCTGCAACAGGAAGCTCCGCGACATCACAGCGTATGACAGATCCATACTGCAGCTGGCGATCTCAGCCCTGACGATCCTGCCGTATGTGATCGTCAGAAACTGGGGAACGGTCCCGACCTGGGACACAAGGTCCGTGCTGATCATCCTGATGCTGGGTGTTGTTCATACAGGGGCGGCGTATTGCCTGTACTTCAGCGGGATGGCAAATCTCCCGGTACAGACGGTGGCAGTCCTCGGATACATTGAACCCGTGGTTTCCGTCGTGTGCTCGGCACTGCTGCTCCGCGAACCCATGGGCCCGGCCGGCTGGATCGGCGGAGCTCTGATCCTGGGCGCGGCGCTTGTCAGTGAGCTCGGCAGTCCGAAGAAAAGGAGAGAAAGTGAATAAGGAACGCTTAAGCATCTACGTTGACTTTGATGACTGTCTCTGCGAGACGGCACGGCACTTTTCCGGATTTGTAGAAAAACTCTTCGGTCTGGATGTGCCGTATGAAAAGATCCGTTTTTTTAATCTGAAAAAGGCTTTTGATCTGACCGATGAACAGTATGATCATATGATGATCGAAGCACACAAGCCGGAGGTCCTCCTGTCTTACGAGGAGTCGCCGGGGGCATCCGAGACCGTCAACAGCTGGATCGACAGCGGCTATGAAGTGTCCGTGGTCACCGGCCGCCCGTTCGGTGCTTTCGACGCTTCGCGTACCTGGCTGGATCAGCATGGACTGGAGCGTGTCAGCCTGTACTGCCTCAACAAGTACGCCCGTGATGAGAACTTCATCCGGAACAGCACCTTCAGTCTGGAGCTCGAGGATTATTATAAGATGCACTTTGATATCGCTGTAGAAGACTCGCCTTCCGCGTTCCGGTTTTTTGAGCACCTGCCGGAGCTCCGCGTGATGGTCTTTGACCGCCCGTGGAATCAGGAATGCGTGTTTCCGACAGACAGATACACCCGATGCCCTGACTGGAAGACGATCCGGGAACTCGTCGGCTGAAAAGTTGTCTCTACGCAGCGGCGATGCCGATGATCAGCTGCTTGCCGTCCTTTTCCTTGACCAGACCGGCCCGGAGACACAGACGGGTATAATCGCTGCCGAGCTTCATCCGGTAGGTATGTGTGAACACCCTGCCGTTCTGCACAGCAACAAGTATATTTTCCATGGTCAGGACCTTCATCAGTTCCTCAAAATCATCAGGATGAATGAGGCCCTTACTGTTCCTGCGGGAATCCGCGAAGAAGTCCGCTCCCGCCTTGCTGATCCCCTGCTCCGAGTATTCCTCTGAGGAGGAGTATTCCATATAGGCGCCTGTTTCCGGATCGACCGAATAGATGGCGATGAAGTCCCCCATCAGGACCGAGATCCTGGAGAACGTAGCCTTTTCCTCTTCCAGTCTCTGAAGCGTCGCTCTTTCTCTCATCTGCGCATCGACACTGTTGACACCGATGATGATCTGGTTTCCTTCGCCGCTCATGCGGAGAGCCTTCATGCTGACGTAGATGGAGTCCCCGTAGTAATTTGCCCGGTAAGTCAGCGAGAAAACGCCGTGTTCATCCAGGGATGTCACGACATTTTCCTTGGTAAACGCTTTGATAAATGCGGCCTGATCATCCTCATGAACGAACTCCAGGGCATCCTGGCGGCTCTTGGCGAAGAAATCCTCTCCCTCTCTTGTGACAGAGATGTCGACATTTTCCTTGTCTGGCGTGTACTCGATAAAGTGCTCCGTGTCGAGATCGACCTGATAGATATCGATATAGTCGACCGAAAGAGCCTTGGCGACACCTGCAAAGGTCAGTCCCTTGTCGCTCCTTGGGGTGATGCCGACGATCGCGAGCGCGTAGGCGGAAGCGTTATTCATCTCGTTGTTCGCGAGCCTGACAACGAAGGCGTGTATGGTATCACCGTTATCGATCAGTTCATTGACGAACACTTTCTGGCCGATCTTCTCACACTGAAGCGCCGCCTTGTAAAAAGCGATATTCAGTTTGCTCGAGAGCTCATCGATCCGCATGGTGGTCCCTTCGGCACCGAGGAGCGAATAGATCTTTGCCGTTTTCATGTATGCTTTGTTGCTGCGGACCATTTTCAGCGTTGTGCTGTCGACCTCCGCGATCACGACCGGCTGCGCGTTCAGTGTCACCCGGGTGGACCCGTCCTCTTCATTTGACTTGGAGGCAAGATCATACAGATTGACAGCGCTCAGGAGAGACTGATACGGTCCCTCTCCGGGATCCTCAAACCCGATCGTCAAGCCTTCCCTGTGCCTGCGCAGGATCTCTTCAAACGGCAGCGGTTTGGAGAAAAAGTATCCTTGCATCCGCGTACATCCTGCTTCACACAGAAACTCCACCTGTTCCTCTGTCTCCACGCCCTCCGTTACCGTTTCGATACCGAGACGCACCGCCATCTTCAGCAGTTCGGCGAGCATGGTGCGCGATTTGGGATTGTCAAACTGCCTCATGAACTGCATATCAAACTTGATCACATCGAACTGCATGTCCTGCAGCAGGTTCAGGGAGGAATATCCGCTCCCGAAATCATCCATCCAGACCTTGAAGCCCAGCTTCTGAAAACGTCTTACCTGTTCCTTGATGTAGGCAAAATTCTCACCGATCAGACTCTCCGTGATCTCGATGGTGAGCAGTTCTCTGGGCATACCGGCGGTATCCACGCGGTTGCAGATCTCTTCCACGATGTCGCACATATCAAAATCGGCTCTCGAAAGATTGACCGAAACCGGCACGATATTCAGCTTATCGTGCTTTTTCTTTTTGTAATGCTCGAGGATGACATCAACGATGTGCAGGTCAACCTTGTAGATCAGCTTGGTGTCCTCCAGGACCGGAATGAAATCCGCGGGAGACATGATCCCCTTCTCCGGATCGATCCACCTGGCGAGCGCTTCCTCATCGCAGACCCTGCGGCTGGTCGAGCGGATGAGCGGCTGGTAGTACGCGGTGATCCAGTTTTCACTGATCGCCCGGTCCAGATTATCGATGACGTATTTGCTGTTCAGCTCACGCCTGAGCATCTTTTCATCGAAGTAGATGAACATGGAACGTCTTGCGTTCTTTGTGCTGGCAGACGCGATTTTTGCACGGTCACAGGCGAGCGCGGTCTCCACCATCCCCATGGAATCCGGGTAGATGCCCACGCTCATGGGCAGACTTCTCTTCGAATTCGTATTTCTGAGTTTTTTAAAGATTTCGTCCAGCTTCTTCTCAAGGCCCTCGGTCTTCGCGATCGCCGCGAAATGTCCCTGCTCGAAGCGGCTGCAGGCCTCCTCTCCGAACGCGTCCGTGAGGATGATCGCCACCTCGCGCAGGAGCTTATCGCCCTCGACATAGCCATACTTTTTGTTGTAATCCAGCATGCCGTGCAGGTTCATGTAGAGCACCGCGGATTCCACACCCTCTTCATGCATCTTTTCCCGCGCGTTTTCCGCGAGTTTAAAGAAGAATGTCATGCTCGGAAGACCGGTGAGCTGATCAAAGTTCATCCTGCGGATCAGCTCGCTCTCTTTCGCGGAGCGGTCTTTCCCCTTGCCTCTGCCCCGTTCGGGGACCGAAGACTGCGAGTAGAATTTCGTCTTGTTTTCGTACATCCGCTCATCAGCGAGGCGCAGTGCCATGCGGATATTGCGGCTGTCTTTTTCTACACTGCCTCCGTGGGCGATCGATACGCTCTCCAGCTGCGCACATTTTTCCTCGATCTCGTCGAGTTTCTGCTTCAGGTCATCCTCCGTGATGCCTGTCATGATGATCGCAAACTCGTCACCGCCGGCGCGGTAGATCTCATTTTCATCAAAGATCTCGCGCAGGATATCCGCGGCGTTTCTGATGAGATTATCTCCGGCGTTATGACCTTCTACATCATTGATCTCCTTGAGGCCGTTGATATCCGCGAAAATGACGCCTACAGACGTGCCCGGATACTTGCCGTTGCTCAGGGAATCGACATAATTGTTCATCTCATTGCGGTTCATGACTCCTGTGAGCATGTCCCTGGAGCCCAGATTCCTAAGCTTGTCCATCAGGAAATAATTGCCGATCTCCGCGCCGAGGATGAAAGTCGTGACCTCCAGCGTCTCCTTGATCATGACAGCGCGGCTCTCATCGTAGTTGAGCGCCCACATGTACCCTATACGCTCGCCGCGGGACTTGAGCGGAAAGAGGACAATATTGTGCGCACCTGCGCCCGTCAGAGATTCATACCAGATCGGATTGCGCTCTTTGATGAGCTCCATGTCCTTTTCGTCCTTGACGAGGATACAGTTGCTGCCGGCGATCGTATCCTCCCAGGAATCGGCGATCTCATAAAACGCGCTGTCAAGATAGGTCGCCATCGGCAAAAGTGCGGTATTGGGTGCAAAAGCCTCCCCCAGCACGGTGCAGGAGCGCTCTGCCGGATTGAGTGTCAGGATACAGCAGTGCTCAGCGTCGCAGAGCTTGCGGATATCCTTGATGACATCCAGTATCGTCACCTTAAAATCCTTGGTCCCGCTGAGCTTGATACAGGTTTCCAGCGCAGCTGACGCGGCATTGGACGACATGACGGACATATTGGAAACATCCGGCTCGAAGTTGATCTCCATCATATAGACGCAGTAGCAGAGATCACCGTCGTCCGGCCACAGCGGGATGAACATCATGTTGAGCCAGACGCTCATCCTGTCAGGCTGCGCATAGGAATGAAGGCACTTTTTCAGAACGGCGCAGCGATAAGAATAGTCCTCGAAGTTGAGATCCCGTGTGAGATAATCGGTATAGAGGCAGTTCGGAGTGAACTTGTCCCGGAGCATCTGTGTACCGGGCGCCGGATTTTCGATGGAAGAGATATAGGCTTTGTTTCCCGTGACGATGCGGATATCGCCGTAAGTATCCCCCGGCTTTTTCTCGACGGATACAACGCAGGCCATCTTAGGAATGCTGTCAACAAAAGACTGAAAATCCATTTTCCTCTCCTCGTGTGATGCCGCTCATATCAGGTCCGACCATCCTTATATTTTACCCCAAAACGAAGGATCTGTCACCTGTTATCGTCCGAACGGTCAAAGCCGGAGATAAACTTCCACGCACATTCGCAGCTGTGATGGCGGCATTCATGGATCTGACCGCTGACACTGGCAAAGGCGGTGCGGCATACGCCGTCCGTACTGTCATAATAGCGGACGGTCAGATCGCTGCCGCGGCTGTCATCATGAAAGACCTCCACCCTATCCCCGGGAATGCCGTAGGACCTGTCTTCCCAGCTGTCCTTATCCACAAAATCAAGGGCTTCGAAATCATCTTTGAGACGATTTACCTGCGCGACATACTTCAGCCGGTCAAGGCAGGAATCCGCCTGTCCCGGGAGCTCGGGCAGATGCGACAGCTCCCCGCCTGAATAGAACACGGGTCTGCTGACGGACATGTTCAGGCGAGGATCGCCCAGAGAAAGGCCGAACATGTTATCCTTCATGGGGAACAGCGCACTGCAGGGCATGAAGCCGGCAAACGCGTCCGGATACTCCTGATAGAGATCCCAGGTCTTTCCGCTCCCCATGGAGAAGCCTGTCGCGTAGATCCGCTTTTCATCCACATTGTAGCGCTTCTTTACGGCCTCTATGACTTCCATGATCTCCGTCGCGGTCACGGAGAGATGATCGTCCAGCGATACGAACAGGAAGCCGTATCTGTGGCAGATCTCCCACCAGCCGGCGACAAAGGTCAGGTACATGGACGTGTCTCCGCCCCCGTGAAATCCCATGACCAGCGGCACGGGGCCCTTATCCATGATATGATTGTTGTAATAGGCGAAGTAGCCCACCCTGTGCGTCGGCTGATCCTTGAATCTGCCTTTGTTATCGGCGCTTGTCTTCACCTCGACGATCCCGGATTCTTCTGTCATGTCAAGAGCATCAAAATCGGGTTCGATCTCGATCTTTCCGCACCACATCTTGAACTTTCGGACAAAGGCCCTGAAATCCTCTGCAACATCCGCCTTATCCTTGATGAGCAGGTTCCCGCAGCCCCTGAAAGCAGCGTTGATCTCATCCGAATTACCGACAGAGAGGATGGCGATATCCTTTCTTTCTACATCCGGCACCACGTTCAGACCTTCCATGGAGCACATGGCGGGCGTGATTTCGCCGGGTCCCCAGAGGTATTCCCCGTTGATGGTTTTTAAAAGGTTCTTTGCCACATAATCTGCCGATCTGCCGTAGCTGTAGATATCCGCCCGGAAGATCGCCCCCCTGATGAAATATCCCTTGAATTCTTTTGTGAAGAAATCGGTCAGCGAAGCAATCCCGTCGGCGTACTCGGGATTCCCCTTGGTCTCGCTGATCAGCTCCCTGTAGAGATCCTCCGTAGCCCCGGCCCATCCGCCTTCGCAGGTCGGATAGATAAAGAGGACACTGGTGTCGACCGCTGCCGCCACCTTCGCAAATCCATTTTCCTCGGCGAATCGGACCGCGTCGTCCATGCTCATTCTCTCTTCTTCGAAGATGAGCAGGAACGGCGCCCGGAAGCCATAGTTATTCACCTGACCCTCGATATCGTTATCGGGGACATACGCCTTCAGGAAGAAATGATCATATGCGGCCTCCCAGCATTTCCCTCCGGGCACGGTCTTCACTTCCGGTCTTGTCATCAGGCTCATGTGCTTCCTCCTTTCGCGCAGTCAGGCAGTTTTCTGTTCAATCCAGTTTCCTCACCAGAACGCGGATCTGCTCAGGCGTTCCTGATCCTTTCACCGCCTGCAGGCTGATCTCCGCGGCGCCGTCCTCCGTCCGGTACGTTTCCGAAACAGTATCTCCGATACCGGCTTTCTCCAGCATACCGGCAAAATCACCCAGTATCGCGGGCACCAGCACGGCACTGTTCTTCATGCCATCCTGCCGGCCGTAGATCTCGACAAGCCGGGCAGTCAGTTCGAGATGTGCAGCCTGCATCTTCGATACAGCCGCATTTTTGTTATTCATTCGACCAGCCCTCACAGGAGTTCCATACGTTCTTTCTGTCCATTATAACGGTCCCGTTCCCCTCTGACAAGAAATGCCGGCTCCCGGATTTTCGTCCCTGTTGCTTCCCGTATGACTGGTGTATAATGAAATGACGTTTGGGAAACGAAAGCAGGAGACGCGTCTGTGTGCGGAAGATACTGGATAGATCCATCGGATGATGCGGAAGAAATGGAAGACATCGTAAGGCAGGCCGGGGAATCCCCGCTGCTGAAAAGGTGGACCAATGTCGTCCCCGGCGGTATCACCGTATCCGGGGAGATACGTCCGACAGACCTGGTGCCCGTGATCGCATGCAGCCGGCATGGCGTGCGCACCGTTTTCCCTATGAGATGGGGATTTCAGGCAAAGTCCCTCCTGATAAACGCCCGTACGGAGACCGCCGCGGAAAAACCGCTTTTTCAGGCGGCGTGGCGCGCACACCGATGTATCGTGCCTGCGTCCTGGTATTTTGAATGGGAACATCTCACCGGGCACGACGGAAAGAAGCATACAGGAGACAAGTACAGGATCCGGCCGGCCGGTTCATCGCTCACCTGGCTGTGCGGGCTATACCGTATCGAGAATGCCCTTCCGGAATTCGTGATCCTCACAAAGGAACCGGTCGAGGAGATCCGTTTCATCCACGACCGCATGCCTCTGATGATGCCGAAATCCCGCATTGAAGAATGGATCCGGCCGGACGCGGATCCCGAGACACTGCTTTCCGACGCCGTGTCCGATGTACACTATGAAAAGGCGGTATAGACATGGACTATATGATCAGCGCAACTGCAGCCGATGACAGGATCCGGGCGTTTGCTGTAACCGGAAAAGAACTTGTCGAACAGGCAAGGCACGCCCATCACACAAGCCCTCTTGCTACAGCAGCTCTGGGGCGCCTTTTGTGCGCCGCCGTGATGATGGGCTGGGATATGCTGAAAAACGACGGCGATCTGATCACCGTGCAGATCGACGGTGACGGTCCGCTCAGGGGCCTTCTTGCGACAGCTGATAATACCGGACGCGTCAAAGGCTTTGTCAAAAACCCCTGGGTGATCCTGCCGAACAAAGAAGACGGGCATCTTAATGTGGGCGGCGGCGTCGGTAAAGGAATCCTCACCGTAACGAGGGATATGGGAAGAAACGATCCCTATTCCGGTCAGGTGGAACTGAAATCCGGCGAGATCGCGGAGGATATCAACTATTACTTTGCGGTCTCCGAGCAGATCCCCTCCTCTGTCGGACTCGGTGTCCTGGTAGACAGAGAAGGCGCGGTGATGGAAGCAGGCGGCTATATCATTCAACTGATGCCGGACGCCTCGGAAGAGATCATCGACAGGCTGGAGAAAAACATCCTGTCCCTCCCCTCGGTCACGGAGCTGCTGCACGGAGGGGATACACCGGAGGACCTGCTTGAGAAAGCGCTTGCGGGTCTCGAGGTATCCGTATCGGACCGCAGGGATGTCTCGTTTTACTGCAGCTGCGACAGGGACCGCGTGGAGCGGGCGCTTCTCCTGCTCGGGAAAAAGGAACTCGATGAAATGATCGCCGATGCCAAAGGGGAGGAGCTGCGGTGCCGCTTCTGCAATAAGGCGTATCAGTTTTCCGTGGACGAACTGAAACAGATCAGGGAAAAGAGGGAAAATGGATCAGAATGAGAGAAAGGTAAAGCTCCTGTTCGTCATCCGCGTCTGCCTGTGGATCGTGGCGCTCGCGGCAACCGTCTATTGGATCTGGTATTCCATAAAGCTGCATCTGGACGGGATATTCGATTATCACACCTATGCCGACCTGCTGCGGCCGATCCTCTATCCCTGCCTGATCATCTCCGTGGCGGCGATCTGTCTGAGCTTTGCGCTGTACGCATTGTCCAGGAAATTCAAAGAGTAAATCTGGTATCTGATACCGCCCGCATACTCCATATCTTGTAGTTGCATAAATCGAACATATGTTCTATTATGTGGTTGACAGGAAATGCGAGGTGCGGATATGGCGATACGGAACGGATACAAAGTATATGTGGATGTCGGAGCTGAATTCACGGATGACGGCCGCCTGATGCCCCAGTACCTCGTCTGGGAAGACGGGACACGCTATGAGGTCGACCGCGTAAAAAGAGTCGAACGCTGCGCCAGCAGACGGGCCGGCGGATGCGGGATCATGTATACCTGTATCGTCGGCGGCCGCGAGATCCACCTGTACTACGAAGAAAACTACCGATGGTTCCTGGAGTCCAAGGAATGACGGCCGCCGCTGTTCTGCCGTTTATCTTCCGTGATCCTCCAGCGTCAGGCACATCTCTTCCATCCCAAGCTCGATCAGTCCGGTATCCTTAAACCCGACTGATTCATAGAGCTTTTTTGCCACGGTATTCCCCGGCACCACGCCGGTATAGATCCGGGGCACATCAAACCGGTCCCGCAGGTACTGTATGCCCAGTTCGAGTGCTTTCCGCCCATACCCTCTGTTCTGATACCGGCGGTCTATCATGAATTTCCATAAAGTGTAATACTCTTTTACCTCGTAATACCCCATCATGATAAAGCCCACGATCGCGGAATCCTCATACACGGCAAAAGGGAAAGCCGTTTCCGGATAAACATATGCCTGCGCGAGAGAATCCCCGTTGGAAGACACAAAGGTCCTCTGATTCTCAGTCACCTGCAGCGCAAGTACTTCATCGATGTTTTCTCTTGTAATGCTCTTTAAACTGATCAAGCCGTCCGTCCTCTCTGTTTTCCTCCCAGGCCCCAGTTTTCATCAGGAGGATCCTGGATCACGATGAAGACATCCGTCGGGCGGATCCCAAGTCTGCTGACCAGCCGCGATGTAATGCATTCGATCACCGCCTTTTTCTGTTCCTTACTCCGGCCCTGAAACATCGTGATCTCTATGATCATAAAGGCGTCTGTTTTATCGGGAGATATTTCAAAGTCCTGTCTGTCGATCTCGATGATCCTTTGAAACCTGTCCCAGTCCTCGATATGGATCGCCTCCACGAGACCGTCATGGATACAGTCCAGCAGATTTTTCTTATACTCCGGGCTTTTTCCCTTGATGATATCCACTCTTACCAGAGGCATGGCTGCTGATCCTCCTTTCCGATCCGTTTTTTCATGAATCTGCCGTAATTCATCTCCCGCAGAAAACTCTGTCTGGTCCCTTCACAGTCTTCATGAAGCGTCCAGATGTATCCAACCGGGATGTGTTCCTCCGCTTCCCGGATCGTCATCAGATAATTGTTCTCTGTGCGCAGTCCGTCCGGAAGCATCTGTGAGAGCTCATCCTCTGATTCCCGCCGGGCATCTTCGAGGGACATGTGTTCCTCAGCGATCAGTTCCTCTACATGATTGCTGAAACTCATCTGATAGAATGCTTCATATTCTTCCGGTGTCATCCCCGAGAGTGTTACTGACATCTCAGACCGCATCCTCAGCAGGCGCTTCCGGTACAGAATCGGAGGATTCCTCCGTCTGCGCGTCGACCCCGATGATCTCGATGTCACCGCCTTCTGTACCCTCCGTTTCATCGCGTGCTGTATCATCAGCTGTATCGCCCTCTGTATCATCGGCCGTATCATCGGCTGAGGCATCCTCTTCAGCAGTGGTTTCGTCCTGAACCGCGGGATTATTCCGGGAATTGACCTTCAGCGGCTCCGTAATGATCCTGTAATGAGGAGAACTGACCGACAGCCTCCCCGGCAGTATCTGTGCGATTTCAGCAACCGCCGCACTCTCCACCGCATAAGCGGTGACAGACCCCATGGTCGTAAACGGTGTGGCAACGATCAGGAATGCGGCCAATGCAAGAGAAAACTTCCGTGCTGTCTTATGCTTTTTCATATCCCTCTCCCATCTGTTTTTCTCACATAAAAAGCTCCTGAAGCTTAAATTTCATCGTATCAAAGGGGGTCGCTCGTTGTCAAATTTCCGGCAGAACAGAATTGCAGGCAGAATCGCAGATAACCTGAGGCAAACCTGTTATAATGCACCTTTGACTATGATTGTTTGAAATATCAGGGATTGCTGACCAAAAGCATATAATCAAGACATAATCGCTCCATATATATGCTTATTTATTGCGAACTGAGAAGTTACCGCGGGTGCTGCTCCTATATATCTGACGATTTTATGAAATTTATATGCCTTTTACCTCTTTGCGCAACAGGATTCCGCTGAGCAGGAACCGTTTCAGGTCAGAAAAAGCATATAAATATGCCATTTTCGCCCGATTTATCGGAGTAATGATCAACTCCCGACCAGAAGCAGTCAGAAAAAGGCATACAAAATACCGAAAACGCAGCCGGATATATGCCCAATCCCATCGCAGGGGCATTCGCAGACAGCTTTCAAGGCTGCAGACGCCGTGGAAGGATGTCTGCGTGGATACTTCGTTCGGAAAAACGCATATCATCGAGTAAAGAACGCTCCCGCAGTGAACAGCTCCAGAATGGATCAGGAACTGGATCACAGATGAAAGAACACATATGCTCTGGTGCAGCGTGGCAAAGGGATCGCTGCAACATGATCATTACCCCCTGATCTGATCGATCAGTTCCTGCCAGTCGCGGATCGTCAGATACGGAAAATCTGTCTGCGGAGGAGCCGTCGGTGTATCGTCCGCTGCATGGAAAGGCTGGTAGTACACAGGAAAGATCCCTGACGCGTGAGCACCGACGACGTCCTTATCAAAGGTATCCCCGCAGTACCACACATCCCCGGGTTCAAGCCCTGCTTTCATAAGCGCGACCTGAAACAGCATCCGGTCCGGCTTACGGATGCCGTAATCACTGGATGCCAGTATGAATTCAAAATGATTGTCCGGTAAGAGGATCTGAATCCTTCTGCTGAGAGCGGCGCCGGACCAGCCAATGTTACTGATCACACCGGTTCGGATCCCATTTTCATGAAGGAACCGCAGGAGTTCTTCGATATGGGTGCTGCGGCAGCGCTCCGTCAAGGGACAGGCCTCGGACCATTTGAGCCATTCCGCCTCCTCGTAGGAAATATCCAGTTTGATGTCAAACAGTTCGTATTTCAGCCGCAGAAGCTGCATCTCCGTCAGTTCCGCATCAAGATCGCGGACCGGCTGCAGAGATTGAAATCTTTTGTTTTCCCAGTCATTCAGTTCCTCCGCGGTATGATGATGCGGGTTGCTTATCACGTGACGAAAGATCACCTGCTCCGAGCGCAGGAAGTCAATATCCGGTTCATGCAGGATCGTTCCGCCGTAATCAAAGAGGATCATCGCGGGGTTCTTCGGCTGACTCATCTCTTTTCAACTCCTTAGACATAAACAGTAAAGGATCACTCGGATCCGCCAACGAGCATTTTGTAGGTTACGCCGTATTTCTCGGCGATATCCCTGGCATAGGATGATCCCTCCGGTTTCGCCAGGGTCACCCTGAAGGAACGCCTGCCCTCCTCAGTCCTCATGACCAGAGAAGCGGCGCCCGCGCCGGAGCTTTCACGGGAGAGTTCCTCTGCATCCTCTCCCAGCTTGTGCATATGGGTATTGTAGACTGTCCTCACACCTTTCGTAAGAAGTGCTTTTACGGAATCTCTTGCGATATAGTAGCCCTCCTCAAAGGACGTTGTAGAAAAAGTTTCGTTCAACAGCAGAAGACTCCTGCCGGTGCACTGAGAGAAGATCTCCTTAAAACGAACGCACTCCTCTCCCAGCCTTCCCAGATCCATTGTCTTGTCCTCATCCGCAGGAAAGTGCGTGTAGATACAGTCGCAGGGGACATACCGAAAGCTCCCGGCAGGAACAGAAAGGCCTCCCTGCGCCAGCACAAAGAGCTGACCGACTGCCTGTGTGATCGTGGTCTTCCCGCCTCGGTTTGCGCCGGTGAGGATATAGACGCTGTGCTCTCGATCAAAGAAAAGATCATTGGGAACGATCTCGCCGGCATTCTCCATCGTCAATGCCAGCTTTATGTTGTAGAAGCCCTGTGCCTCCATGGAGATATCGCCTTCGCTGACCGGCTGCGGCTCACAGAAAGCGCAGCCCTTTTCCTTCAGACGTCCGATAAATTCAGCACATCTTATGTAATATATGAATTCCGGCACCAGTCCGGAGATATCCATGATCGCGATATCCGCGTACCTGGTAAGCGTGTCCCTCAGCTTCTTCACCAGCGTACTGAGCATCTTGTTCACCACGGTATCCAGATAAAATGTACTGTTTACCATGGCGCCGTCCATCGTACTGACAACCGTGGAACCTGCTCCGACTCCCGTATTGGAGGCAGTTTTTGCAGCAAGCAGACTTACCTCGGTTTTCATCAGGTTCTTCTTCATATAGTCGAAGAGACCGCTTTTTTCTTCCTGATCGATCAGCTGATAGTGCAGATCACCGTCCCAGTCCGCGGTGTCGCGGATCCTGTCTTTGGATGCGATCGCATCGGCAAAATTGCTGACGATGCCGGACTTTTTAAAGGGCTTTTTGTTGACGGAAACCAGTCCGATACTGACGGCTTCGAATCGCTCGTTGACATTTACGCCGAGAGTAACGCTCTTTACATCGGCGGCTTCCGTTTTCAGCTCATCGATGTCTTTTTTCATTTCGGCGAAACAGGCATCCTCGTAAAGACCGGTGATATGATCTCTCAGCGCTTTCAGTCCCTTAGAGGTGATCCTCTCATCGGAAAGGCAGTCCCGCATGGTTTCCACGATCTTGATGTAGCTGTCCAGGTCTTCGAGACGATTGAACAGATGCCAGAGCCCCAGCTCTTCATCGGTGGTCCTGTGCATGCCGGAAAAATCCTTCATGAACTGTATCCTGTCGAACAGTTCCAGCATGGTCTTTCTCAGCTCAGGCAACCGGCAGATATCCCCGAAGATCTGCCGGCGGTAGCTCGCAACAGACGGATCGGGACAGATCTTTGAAAGCACATTCATGATCAGACGGCGTTCCGCGTCGTCGCTTGATATCTCCGTGAAAAACGCATCAAAACCAAGATCATGCATCACATGATCCGGCAGGATACGGTATTCAAAATCTTCTCCGGCGGGCTGCAGCAGGCTGACAGCGGATGGATGATCCATTATTCGAGCCCTTCATTTTTGCACAGGGAACATATCGGGTATCTATATCATGATAACACAAAAGATATCAGATTCACATAAATGGCACTATCGTCGACAGAGGATCTTCAGAGCGTCCTCGCACCCTTTTCTCGGCGGGATGATCGTACCGGGCATCATGGGCGAGAGGGCGCTCCGTTGATCTCCTGTCGCAATATATTTATCTGTCAGACATTATGCTTTCAGATCCACCTTCACTCCGACGGAACTTCCCGCCTTGAAGCTCGGCGTGATCCCCTCAGAAACAATGTTGATGGCGGCACCTTCCGCAGCTGCTGTCGTCTCATCTGTTTTTTTGACTGCTGTTTCATCCGTCTTTTCAGCTGTCTCGTCTGTGCTCACTCTGCGTGCTTCTTCCTCTTTCTCCTTTTCCGCCTTCTTTTTCTCAGCTGCTTTTTCCGCCTTTTTCTTTTCTGCAGCTTTCTCCGCTCTCGTTTCCGCCAGATCTTCTTTTGCGGCTTCCTTCAGATCGCTGTTCAGCTCGGAGAGCGCTTTCATCGTAGATTCGTTTACTTCGGCGGCTTTCTTCTCGGTCTCTTCGAGTTCCTTTTCCTTCTCCGGAGACTTGCCCTTATCCAGCTTGATCTCGGCTTTCAATACACCGGCATGTCCCTCCATCTGTTTTTTGACTGCGTTCTGTGTCCGCACCATTTTGATGGAACTGCCTGCGGACACAAGTGATCTTGACATTACATTTGAAATAGCCATAGCGTTGCCCTCCTTTGCTTTTCTATGAAATCCTTTTCCTTTGCTATCTTTACGTTCATTTCAAACCGAGATGTCTATCATCTGTCCCTCCGGAGATGGTACTGCGACGGTCGCCGGCGCTGTCGGAGATGAAGCGGTCAATAACGGTGCGTCTGCTGTGGCCATCGTGAATGAAGATGTCGGCGAAGACAAACCTCCGGATGAGGAGGCTGCATGTTCCCTTTCTCGCGAAAGCTTATCAAAAAGTGCCTTCAGATATTTCATATCCGCCTTGATGATATCCCGCTGTTCCGCCGCGCGATGCTTTTTCTTCATCTCTTCCAGGTCCTCGGGAGACATGTCGCCGGAGAGTACCTCCGTCATCTCGTCAAGCGCCTCATCCAGTTCTGCGTTTTCTTCCATCTCCTTCATGAGCTCGTCCATTTCCTCCTCCAGATCGGAAAGGATCTGCTCCATCTCCTCCTCGGAGAGCTTTCGCGAATTCTCATCTTCCCCGCCAAACAGGCCAAGCGGATCCGCAGCCTCCTCCAGCTGCTCCTCGTATTCCTCATTTTCCTGCATGAGCTCCGCTTTTTCCTCCATTTCGAGGTTTTTCTTCCTCTTTTTCGCGACCTGTTCGATCGCTTCCGCATGAATGATGGCCAGTGCGAGTTCTGTCTCATCATAGGAACCGTCGCGTTTCGCTGAAATGAGCTGTGCCCGTTTATTCCGCATCTTTATCAGGACCTGAGAAACAGCACTCGAGTTCTGTGCTCGCATCAGCTGGGAAGAAAGCTGTTTGTAATTGTACGGCGGCTTTTTCGCCAGTCCGGATTTCTTTTTGTACGGCTGCGTAACACTCATGGAAGCGGTGACATCGCCCTGTGCGCTGTAAAAGCGGGTGACTGTCCGTTTCTGCCTTCCGCTGATCTCTACACTTCTTTCAACTGTTGCCCACGAACGCAGTTCGTGGGAGCCCGTCGGCTTTGAGACATCAAAGAAACCCGACAGGGTTTCTGCCTTATGTGCAATGCCGATCATAGATGCCTCCTCAGATGTACCTGAAAAACTCCGTCCAGAAGTCTGTCGTCCACTCATAGGGAATGATCAGATCCTCCTCGCCGCCGGAGAGATCCACCTCGACCAGCTGTCCTCCTCCGCCGATCCCCGGCAGTTTATAAAACCCGTCAAAGCATATCCAGAAATGCTCCGTATCGACATCTCCCGGATATGCGGCGCACAGTCGTTCAAATGCGCTTCTGTGGATCACCAACTTCTCGTGATCCCAGGAAACAGCGCTTTGTATTGCATCTTCGTCGTAGAATCCCTGTATATGACTGTCTTTATCGACGATCGAAATATTGGAGATACCTGACCATCTCGGATAGGACGCCTGCCGGATCAAGGCAAGCGTCCCGCCCACGATGGAAATACAGCACACTCCAAGGAGGATGCAGTTTATGACGCGATAGGGCTTAAAAGCGCAGATACGAAGGATCCTTCTCCTGGCCTCTTCATAGGTCTTTTCACCGGAAAGCGTCACGGGTGAAAGGGAGTGATCGTCCGCCGCGGATCGATGTGACCGGAGGATCAGACTGCCGTATGCGACTGCTGACATCTGCGTATGCTTCATAGTCACACGGTCGCAGAGTGCCTCCATGTCCTCCCTGAGGTATTTCCCCGACAGGAACAGCAGAAAATCCGGAAACAGCAGTGCGCACAGAAGCTGCCAAAGCGCGAGGATCCACAGATGTCCCAGCCGGATATGGGTGCGCTCATGCATGATGATGTTTTCCAGTTCACGATCATCCATGACTTCCAGATGCTTCTTCGGGATGACGATCCGGGGTTTCATGAGTCCCGCGGAAAAAGGAGATACACTAAGCGGTGTTACGGAAACGGTCACGCCGGCAAATTCCTGCTGCGGCAGGGCATCGATCTCCTTCCGCAGATGCCGTGCTCTGAGCAGATACCGCACGATCAGACAGGTACTGATCCCGGGCCAGAGCACACGAAGAAAAAGATGCTGCCCCAGAAGATCATAAAGAAATCCGGTAACCCCCAGTACGATCGGTGAATCATACCAGAAACGGAGCCTGCCGAAAAAAGGAGCAAGTATCAGAAGCGACCAGCACCAGGAGCGCAGCCAGGTATACCGATCAGGGATGAAGCGCCGCAGCATTCTCACAGCCACGATGAGCAGAGCAGACGCAAGCGTACAGCGGATCAGAATAATGCTCCAGTATGCCGAAAGCGTCAGCAGTACATCTCCGGCGGCCCGCAGGAATTCGTGGGTATTCCTGATCATTTCTAAAACCCCTGTCATTTTCTGCTCTCTTTCCCGGCAGCATTGTTTCCCGCTTTCTCGTTCAGAAGTTCCTCCAGCATACGGATCTCTTCCTCACTGAGTTTTTCCGAACCGATGAAGGATGCGATCGCGCTGGCCTGATTCCCCCCGAAATAGTGCTGAATAAAACTGCGGCTCTTTTCCGCCAGACAGAAATCCCGGTCGCACGCAGCATAATAATGCAGCACCCGGCTGTCCCTGTCATCCGGTGTCGAGGTCAGAAGCCCTTTTCCGCAGAGCCTTGATAAGAGCACGCGGATGGTGCGTTCCGTCATATCGGTATGTCCTTCGAGCTTCTGCAGGATCTCCGCGGAGGTGATTCCGTCTCCCTCCTGCCAGATGATCTCCATGATCTGCCATTCGCTCTCACTTGGGATACGCTGTTCCTGATGCATCATGCTTCCCTCCCTTTTTCCAGACAGTATTTTATATAGCATTCCTTGACGTAATGATATCTTGCGCGCGGCACTGAAAAGATCTGTCCATCTTGCAGCCACAGTGAATAATTGCTGACCTTGATACAGTATGTCACATTGATCAGATAACTCTTATGGATCCGCAGCATCCGCTCATCCGCAAGCAGCTTTTCTACATCATCGAGTTTTCGATAAGTGCTCAGAGTAGTTCCGTTTCTGAAATGGAAGAGGCATCGGTGAAGTCTGCTCTCCACATATACCAGTGCGGCAAGATCAAATGCCGCCGGTCCTTCCACAAAATCGTAGGAAACCCTGTGCTGTTCTTTTTCTGCCATGATAAATATCCTTTCGTGATCGATATCGGTCAACGCACGTTGAACATTTATGCCCATTGCAGAAACATACGGTATCCTGCAGAAATCGACGGTGTGATTCCGGGGGAGACAAGGCCCCCCGGCAGCCATTACAGTTCCTCTTGCTTCTTAAATCCTACGCCTGCGGGGAATTCCTTCACGGCACCTGTGAGCAGACCGGGATCTCCCATTTCCAGATGCGCCGAATGAAACAGCGGCCTTCGGTACGGCGTAAGATCGGGGACAAAAGTGGCATGCGTATAGAGCCTTGCTTCCTCAAGCTGTCCTCCGGCGCACAGATCCGCGACAACGAACATCGGCACCTGATCGATCACACCTTCCACACTCCTGTCAGCGTACCGGAAGGTATTGTCCCAGCACTGTTTTGTCCATATTCTCTCCGATGACGATCAGCACATTCTCTGCAGGATCGCAGGATGAAATCTCTGTTGCCTCCCTGGTGGCATTGATCCGGATCCAGCGCCCCTGCGCCGTGTGCATATAGCCTTTGATGCGGAAAACACCGCTGCAGTCCGGATCATGGAAGATGTGATCTATCTTTTCGCGAAGAGCTTCCTCCGGGAGTTCCAGATAAAAGCAGAAAAGCGAAGCAAAATGCCCGTCCTCTACGACGGACTGCTTCACATAACTGTCGCGCACGAAACCGCTCTGCGAAAGCCGTTCCATATCCGCGGGAGAAAAGCTTTCCCAGTCAGCAGTTTCTACATCCTGTTCGAGCAGGAAGCGGCGTTTACTGCCGATCTTTTCCATCGCCCGGTTTACATGGGCGATCACAGCACCCTGTCGCTCCACGTCAAACAACTGTGTGCGGCTCAGGATCAGACGGCCGGCACAGGCGCACTGCGATGCCAGAAGGTAGTCCACCTCGTCCGTCATGGTGTCGGAGAGCCCCGTATCCAGGACCGTCAGCACATTTCCCATCTCATACCATCGGTCAATCGGGTCTTCGTACAGGAGATCAAAGAGTTCATCCACGTCAAAGATCCCGGAAGGCTCCACGACCACCCGTTCATACCCGCTCATGGCCATCGCGATCAGCTTGGTGCGCATCCTGCGCTGGTGGGCTTCCAGGCCGTCACCGCCGACAATCATCTCCATACCGCAGTTGTCGCCCAGAAGATCCTGCAGTAGGACACGGTCGACATTGATGGCGCCAAAGTCGTTTTCAAGAAGGCACAGCCGTACGCCGGTATCGAGCAGATACTTCGCGTAGTGTCTTATGAAGGTGGTCTTGCCGGAGCCGAGAAATCCGGTGATGAGGTCGATCTTGATCATCGTGGACACATCTGTCCTTTATCTATATATATTGGCAGATTCTTAAGGATGCTTAATAATTCACTCCGATGCGATGCGCCGGATCTCCGCAGGGACTGGGCCTTCCTTCCAGATCTCATATCCGGCTTCCACCTGCAGCCCTTCTTCCTGCGCATTTTTCCTGACATGTGAGATAAAGGTCTCCGCCAGGCTTTCTTTTAATGCCTCGGCAATGACGAGGAACATTCCGTCCCCCATAGTCACGACCCTGCTGCTGTACGGTTCCCATGCCCTGATGATCGCCGCCATTTTCCCGCTGTCCTCTGGCGCACGGAAGTGGAACACGGTCCCACCCTCGATCTTCTTTTTACTTGCGGCCTTTTCCAGCTCCGGCAGATACTTTCTGATAAAGAATCCGGTCTGCGGATCGATAAAGCTTAAGCGCCGGAACATAAAATAATCCGCGAACAAAAGGCCTATGGCAAAGCCAATCTCCTGTGTCCGAAATTCGGTCAGGAACCAGTCAATGATGATTCCGGCGACCATGCAGATGACGGTAGGCGTCACTCTGATATACTGAGGGATCTTGTTCTGCCCTCTCTCCCTGCTGAGAACAATATAGGACGCCATGATATAGAAGAACATGACGAGATAGGATATGGTATTAAGAAGGTCCGCGACTTCACTGTATTCCGGCGTGCCATTGAAAGGCAGCAGCAGGAGGATACTTATGATCTGCAAAGCAACTGCCGCGAAAAACGGGATCGAAACCCTCGGATATCTGCGTTTAATGATATCCATGCTCTGATGCAGCGTGAATTCCACAAAAAGAAGCCACTGCGCCACAAGCACGAGCGTAAATATCTCCACAAAAGCCGCGCTTACATAGACACCGGCCAGGGTATTCCTGTCCAGCGTCCGGTACAGCAGCTGCGCATCCTCTGCGATGCCGCAGACAGCCATGATCAGGTTACAGATGAGTATACGCCGGAACATGAATACCTCTTTGGTATTATGTTTCCTGCGGAGGATCTGCACCATCAGCATGGCAATGATCAGGATCGTGATCAGATCAAAAACAATATCGATCCGGGCAACAGAAGCGTATTCCGGATAATAATCCACATAGGTCAGACCACGATCCATCTGTTCTGTTCCTTTTTCATCGCGGCTCCCGTACTTGTGATATCACTTTAAAACCTTGCTGATATCATTGACCACTTCCATCATACGCTTTCTGCCATCGCCGACATCGCCTAAAGCATCTACGACATCGAATAATCCATCGAATAATCCGCCGCCATTCACGTTCGCCGCCTCTTCATCAGTCATTGCGCCCCCCGGCTGACTGGACCGTTTCCGCCTTTGCGGCATTATCTTTCAATTCTTTCTGCTCTTTCATGATCACACCTCCTGTTCGCGGATGAGTCTGATTTATATAGTGTTATACCCACCAACCCACAGAATTCGTCAGATTCAGGAAAAATTTTTAAAAAAATACAGGAGCGGCGATGCCTCGTTCTCAGCCAGGATCACCAGACGGCCGGTAGCGCGTGAGATCGCAGTGTACAGGCAATGTCTCGAGATCCGGTCATCCGGGTAGTTCTCCGGATCGACATCCGGCAGGATCACCTGATCAAATTCCAGACCCTTGGCAAAAGCCAGGCTGATCAGAAAGATGCCGTTCTTCGGGAGGGAATCGTGCTGACTCACCACTGCGGGGGCTTCTTTTCCCAGGACAGAAATGAGTTCTTCCAGAGTCTCTTCATTCCGGCAGATGACTGCGGTCAGTCCGTCCTCCTTTTTATACTGCGCGATCAGCTTTTTCAGTTCCCCGGCATATTCCTTTTTCGATACGCAGATCTTGATCGCCACCGCCTCTCCGGGGCGTCTGACAGTCAATACCGCCAGTTTTCTCTCCTGCGGCAGCAGAGAAGCGAACAGCTCCGTGATCTCCGGCGAACTCCGGTAGCTGGTCATAAGCGGCAGAGATACAAACTGTTTCCCCGTCTCACGGGTCATCTCTTCGATCTCGGAAAAAGAAACGGTACCTTCCCGTATCGACTGGAACTCATCCCCCAAAAGCATAAAACGGGCGTTGGGATAATACTTGCCAAGGATCTCCAGCTGCGCTTTTGTATAATCCTGTACCTCGTCGATCATGACATAGCGCATGTTCCGGTCGCGCGATCCGGTCAGTTCCAGCATCGTAAACAGCCACTCGGCTTTTGTGATATGGTCGGTGCCGAGGATTCGCTGCGCAATATGCCTCACATTGATCCAGGCATATTTCCGGATATTCCGTAACGCTCCGCCAAAATCGTTTTCCAGCCGTCTTTCCTCCGCACGATCCGAGGGTTCCGCGGCATCCGCGTCCGTCTCTGCATCCTCTGCCAGACTGCGCAGCCGGTTTTTTGCCCGGTGTTCCAGTTCGTCGACAGTGATCTGGATCCGTCTTTCGCCGAAGGGAAACCTGCGGTATTCATTCACGATTGCAAGGACCTCTCCGGCAGTCATGACGACCCTGTTTTTCTGGGTAATGGGGAAGAAATCCGCCGCTTCCGGTTTATACAGCGGCAGCCCTTCCCGGATCTCTTCCAGGCGGTCAGGCCCGGGCTCTTCACTTGCCCCCGAGCGAAGCTCGAGGGAGCCCGTGCGGCTTTGAGCACTGGAATCGCGGTCCGGCAGGATCGCTTCCATCTCTGCCTCCTGCGCATCCGGTACATGAAGCATGGATAAAAATTCCGTCCAAGTGATGGTAAGCGGATTCGTCTCACCCAGATCCGGGAGTACCTCGTCGATATAGTCCCGGAACACCGGGTTCAAGGTCATGAGGCATACCTGATCCGGCCGCAGATCCTTGCGCTTACGGTAAAACAGATAGGCGATCCGCTGCAGTAATACCGAGGTCTTCCCGCTGCCGGCGATCCCGTCGACCAGAAGCACCGGTACATTGGTATAACGGATCACCGTATTCTGCTCCTTCTGGATCGTTGCCGTGATCGCCCGCATCTTGTCGGAATGTGTCTGTGAGAGCGATCGCAGCAGCATGGGATCCTCAATGGCGATCCCGGTATCAAAAAAGGAAATGAGCCTGTTCTTCTGCAGATCAAACTGCCTGCGCAGCAGCAGCTCCACCGGGATTACCCGGTCTTCCACCGTATACCGGGTGGGACCGGTCTCCTGATTGTAATACACCTCGGCGATCGGCGATCTCCAATCGATGATCAGCGGACCCGCCCCCTGTTCCGTGATACCCGCACGGCCGATGTAATAATTCTCCGGGGGCTCCGAGGGAGCAAAACGCAGACGGATCTCGGCAAAATACGGTGCCTCAAGGAGTTTCCTCACGGCATTCATATTTCTCCGCAGAGAATCGCTTTCTACATTATAGGTGTCGATATAGCGGTTCCAGACCTCGATCTCTGCCAGGGTTTCCATGGTGGTCTCATCATCCGCGTAGTCAAAACGTATATTGTCACGGATATCACTTTTATCCTCCAGCGCTTTCCTGTCCAGAGCCCTGATCTGTTCCTCCAGCTCCTTTTTCATCGCAAGGAGCTTGTCATATACCAGGCTCAGGTGCGCCTGTTCCGCTTCAAATTCTTTACGGTCCATCAGTTCTTCTTATCCTGACCGCCCTGCCGCTGACGACGGTTCGCCATGTATCGGGCGATCTCGGAGAAGCGCTTCTCCCGGTCTTTCCTGCTTATCTGGATCAGTCTTTCGTTTCCCCGCCGGTCGTTGACCGTCCAGTCGGCCATAGGCGATTTGACCTTAGGCGTGCGCACGCCGTTGAGATCCGAGATCACCAGCTCGTCATACCCTTCCTTTGTGGTCTGATAATTCGCCAGCGTGATCTGGTTTTTTCCTACAGACAGATAGGACATGATCATGGTCTTTGCCCTGTCATTCAGATCGCCAATGCTCGTGATATAGGACGGGGCCTTTTTCTTCATGAAGGAAAGCTCTGTGAAATCCGTGACAGAGACATTGAGATACCTGCTCTCCACAGGTGAAAAGGTAAAACCGCACTCGATCATCGCATCGGATTTTTCCGTATCCGACACGGCCATCTCCAGCGCGGTTCTTTTTACATCCTCAGACAGAGCCTCCGAGCTGTATTCGTCAAAAAGCGGCAATATGAACGAAGGATCCGCGGCATAGAGCCATTTGAGTTCCGACTCAGTATCGCCGGCCGCCTCCACGGATTTCAGTTCCCAGATGAGAAGCGAAAGCGGACTGTTGTCATCCGGATCATGGACGGCAACGCCTCGATAATACATTCGCCCTATGTTCTCGGCAACATCCCCGTCCACAAGATCCGAGTAATCGGCGATGTTTTCTTTATTGATCGGTATGATACTCATATTCACCCTTCTTTTGCAGTCTGATCCTGCCGAAATCGGCTTGCTTTAACCGACGCACCCGCAAAAACGGAGAAAAGACGATCTATGATGTAATGATCAGGCATCTGCTTATAATGACTGTGATCACTGTATGATATCTCCGGCTACTCTCCGTCTGTTTCGTAATAGGAAAGACGGCAGTCCGTGTCTGCCCCGTATGGTCCGTACAGCCAGACCAGCGCCTTCCCTTCACCGCTGCAATGCAGGGCGGGATCCTTTTCGGCTTCCTCCGCGGTGAGGGAATACTGTTTCTCACTGATCCCCTCGTTACCGTAGATCTCCGTATCCAGAGAATACACTTTGAAAAAGCAGACATACTCACGAAGATACCCATTATCACATTCGTGCATATCGCAGACAACGGCAAACCGGTTGGCGGAATACGTTTCTCCTGTGCCCAGTGACTGGAAATACTGATCTCCTTCCACGAACCCGCCGAATCTGTTGTCCGTTCCGCAGTCAGAAAAATCCGGCTCCTCGATATTGGTGTTCAGGAGCTTTCCGATGATCCTGTTGATCTCCGAATGACTGATCACGAAAAACGGCCGGCCCTCAGCCTGCTGCAGGGTGCCGGATTCATGGATATCTTTCCATTGGATGGCGAAACCGGCCAGGTCTGCCGCACGATAGCCGGTATAGGAGAAATCAGGCTGTTCGGCGAAATTCGACAGAAACTGATTGTACCTGAGCTGCAATTCCGGTGTGATCTCTATGGACGGTCCCATATGATCCAGGCAGTACTTCAGTTCCTGCTTCGCCATCCCGCCTTCCGTCTCCGGATCCGACGCATCACCGTCCCGGGTATCGTCTGCGGTACCTGCTGCGGTATCGACTGCTGACGCGGACGAGATGGCCTCCTCCGCCTCTTCCCTGGTCTCATATGTTCCGATATACTGACCTCCGTCATATACGCAGTATTCCTTATATCCGGCGCATACGACGCAGAAGATATGATCCCCCGCCCTGTACAGACGGGGGCCGTCGAAATCTCTGTCAGGCTCATGATCTACGATCAGCCCTCTGTCGACAGCCTCGTCAAAAGAGATCGCACGGTGGTCATGTACACTGTCTATCTCTGGAGACTTATAGTAGCCTGCCACTCCTCCGCTCGTGAGCGTAAGATCCGCATTGGCTTCTTCAAAATCAAAGTCATCCAGGCTGATGCCGCCGGTCTTAGCGGATATCAGCATCTGCCAGTCTGTTTCACCTTCTTTTCGGATAAACAGCTTATCCTGACAGCGAAAGATCACCAGATCCACATTGGATTCATGATCATAGTACAGCTGGTCCGAATCATTCTCTGAATCATGGTTTGACTCATACTCCCCTCCTGCTTTCTGAGAGGCCGGTGTTTCCTCGGAACAGGCGGAAAGCATGATCAGGGCCAGGATAACTGCTGCCGCACATTTCTTCATCTTCATATGAAAAGTTTATCACTCGCATATCACTATTGCAATAAAGCACTCAGAAGTACCGTCATCCCGACCATGTGACCGGGGTGTTCTGATGTAACCTTCCCTTAGATTGCTCTATCACTTTCTACACAACAGTTTTATCCACTTTCTCTGCCTATGGGCATAAAAGCAATTCGCCCATATCCATATGAAGATCGTTTTCCATCCGGCATCTATATCAACCTTATCGGTATATCTGCATCTGCTTCCCGGTAATTCTTCGAGGATGATCTCATGATTCCATGTCGGGACATGCTCATTTTCTTCGTGAGTATAGATTCCCTCATCCAATCCAAATCTGATCACATGGATCGTATGCGTTCCAAACGGGATAATGCCAAATAGCCGGAACTTAAATCGGGAAGTACTTCCAACCTCCCAGGACATGCTGTCGGCTCCATCCATCGGAGTAAAGGTTGCATACGGATATGCGACGTATTGCAGAGTTTTCAATCTCAGCAGGCGGCTGAATACCTTCTTTTTGCTTGCCGGAAAGATGCTTGTCTTTTTAACTGTCTTCAAGATTATCCCTCTCAGTGATTGATCGGTTTCTGTCACACATCCAGGTGCTGTCTGCTGTCCACGCCTTCCTGCTTCATCCTTGACCATGATATTACCCGGGTGAAAATCCCCATGGACAAAGTTGTTTCTCTTTGGGATCCTGTCGAGCACGTCCCGCATCAACACTTGGAACATCACTTTCAGATTCCATAAGCTACAACACCAACAAGTGCAGATACACAGATAAGCATTATCGGTGATATCCCCTTTTTAATAATTTTTCCTGAACCAAAATAAAATGCTGCAAGAACACAGAAAAGGCCGATGGATAGTACATCCGGTTTTGCCTTTAAGGAGATATTACAGTTCCTAATTATCATCAAAATGCCAGTTGACAGGATTATACCGATAATACACGGTTTCAAGCATCCAAGTGCTGCTTTAACGTACTTATTCTGCAAAGCCTTATTTAGCAGAACCATGATCAGCAGGATTATAAGAAATGCAGGAAAGACTACCGCTGTCGTGGCTATAATCGCCCCCGGAATTCCTCCCTTTACGCTTCCCACATATGTTGCCATATTTACCATGATCGGTCCCGGTGTGCTTTCGCTTATCGCGATCATATAGGCAACCATTTCCTCATCCATCCAGCCGTGAGCCAGTACCACTTCCCGTATCAGCGGGATTGCTGTATATGCACCGCCAAAGGAGAAGAAACCTACTTCGAGGAATCCAATTAGTAAATCAAGATAGATCATCCCCTTTTCTCCCCCTTCTTAACATGTGATCCTATAATGAACACGGCTATCCCGATGAAGGCGGAGACGATCATAAGCACCATGGATGAAATGTTTACGGAAAAAATACTGATAAATATCATAGCTACCGCTGAACAAACTACCATGATCATTGGCATTGGCTTTTTCTTCATTTTGATCAGCATTTTTACGGCTACATCCACTATCAATATTCCAACAGCTATCTTTATCCCGCGGAATGCATTTGCTACCCATGATATTTCAAGAAGCTTATCAAAACACTTTGATATGAGAAAAATAATAATAAATGAAGGCAATACCATTCCTGCTGTGGCAATTACAGCCCCGAGAAGCCTGCCCTTTTTATATCCCACATAGGTAGCACAGTTGATAGCTATGGGACCTGGAGTTGATTCTGCAATAACAGTCACATCCATCATTTCATCGTGTGTTATCCATTTTTTCTTTTCTACGCAATCATTCTCTATAAGAGAGATCATCGCATATCCCCCGCCAAAGGTGAACAATCCAATCTTGG
>JAILFA010000151.1 GCA_024687125.1 Lachnospiraceae bacterium | reverse complement strand
CACCTGCTCATCGGAATCCTGTCCCTAAATGAGATAAAAGGCATATAAAATTCACAAAAGCATCAATCCTATCGGTGTCGCGACTGCGGCACATCCGCGGCATGCTGTAAAAACGCATATACATTTATCAGTTTCGACAATACTATATGCTTTGGGCCGACTTTGGGCCGACAACTTCCGACAAGTACACTCCCAGTACAGCGTTATATCCTACTGCGGCAAAAGTACTGAATCTTTCAAATATCCCGAAATATTGCGGTGGAAATGCAGCCATCCCGACAGGTCCCATGAACATCATGCCAAGCGCGATCGCCGCCCAGATACCCACGCCTTTCAGCGCTTTGTCCTTACATCCCGCAATGATCAGGATGACCAGCGAAACGATGGAAAGCAAAACGACACAAACGGTAACAACCATATGCATCACTTCCTGAAATCCAGCAATATCCTTACCCGCATCGGAAAGCGCAAACATCTTATATCCGACGTTTGATATCCAGTTCATGATCGTAAAAAGATATATCCCCAGCCTGAACATTCCGGTGGAAACCTTGTTTTCCGATATATAGATCGCTGTGCATGTTGCGTAGGCGAGTGCCAGTATTCCCGATAATCCCAGCCAGTTGATGAGCTTTTTATTCAATATCATTTCCTCCCATCTGATCGTACGTCTGAAACACCCTTATGAGATCTTTTCTGACTTCGTTTATTCCTTTTTTTCGCTCTCCAGATAGGCTGCAAGCTCTTCATCCGTAAGTCTCAAATACTGTGTTATCATTATTCCATCATTAATAATCAGTCTTCCGTTTATGCAAGTATAACGGAACCCATTGGCCCGTTCAGTATCATCACACAGATAAAAATGCTTTTTATCAAAAACGTATTCTGTTTTCTCTCCGTCAAGATCAAAATATGCCGTACCATCATCAGCAGCAACAAGATATCCCTGTTTTCCTATATCACGTAATTCCGACATTTCTTTAAATGTCCCGCCGATTTTAACAATACCGATACGCTTATAGTATCCGATCACTTCCTTATCCTGCCCGATATATACTCCCCGCTCGTCCGTAACGGAATCGATCCAGTCAGCATTATCAGCAGTATGATCTGCGGCATGATCTGCCGTATTGCATGAAGATAATAAACAGGCGAAGACAAGTATCATCGCCGGCAATGTGGATTTTTTCATAAGCTTTTTCATGACAATTCAGTTTCGTACTCTCGGCTCAGCCGACAGGCTTACAGATCGGTATTCCTCTTATGCATACACCGATCTTATACTTCTTTGCAGCGTTATTCTTATCCCAGAAAATAATGGTACAGCTGAACTCCGGGCCATCGTTTATGAGCAGTTCTCGCAGATAACGCAGGCTCCTGCTCCCGGGCTCCGTACAGATCCGGCCGCATTCTTCCATCTCGAGCAGGGTCTCATAAATGGAGTTATACAGGCTGTAATATCTGTCACGGCTGGTATAGTTTGCTTTGATATTTATTTTATTCAGCCGTTCTATCTCTTGTTCGAGGGTTTCAAAATCCATTTTCTTTCCGTATGTTCAATTTTCATATTCAGTCATTCACCACTCACACCTTATTGCGGAATCCCGAAAAAAGTAAAATAGATGATCATCGATATCAGATCGATCAGCAATATCGTTCCAAGCACGATGCCTGCGAGTTACATAGGCAATGAAAATCACCTGCAGACGAACATGCCGTAATCTTTGGGGAGATCGATAACCCCATCAACTGCGTGCTCCGCCAGAACATCTCTGATCGTCTGTTCCGGAAGATCCATAACAGCCTTAAACGAGGCAAGACTGCGCAGGTATGTCACCAGATCTTCCATTTCCGTGATATGAAGAGAATCATCATAAATCATTGGTGTGACATCACCGAAATACGCAAGCAGTTTTTCGGCGCCGTTCTGCATCGTAAAGTTATGATTCGGGTTGAACTCTTCTCCGCCAAGCCTGAACCACTCCGCGAGTCTGTCGGAAAAATTGTTCTCACCAAATGTCGCGCAGTAGAACACGCCGTCGGTCTTCAATACTCTTCGCACTTCACGAAGGCCTTTATTCAGATCAGGCACATGATAGAGCATCGCGTTGGCTATCACCACATCAAATGCTTCATCATCGAAGGAAAGATCCTGAATATCTTCGATCCGATATTCAACATTATCTTTCTCACCAAGATTCTGTTTTGCGGTTTCCAGCATTCCTTCCGACATGTCTGTAAGGACAAGCTTTTCACACCCTGCGATCAGGTCATCATGTCCAAGCCACAGGGTTCCGGTACCGCATCCGAGTTCCAGAACCTTCATCCCTTTACGTATGTCGTAGTTGGAAACAAGCCAGGGGCCATATCCCTGGCTGTTCGTAGAATACTTATCGTGAAATGTGATCCGGATATCCAATCCCCTCGATGTTGCGTACTGTTCCTTCACAGTTGCTGCGTCGTTTGAGCTGCCGATCTGCATTCGTTCTATCTCCTCCGATGATGAAATCCTCAGCCAATTATGCTCTGCCCAACAACGATTATATCAGACCTTCCAGCCGCCCGCCATGCAAAAATCCCCGGCCATGCGACCGGGGAAAAGGGTTTATCCGTATGTGATGCTGCTTATGATCCCATCAAAATACACGAAGTCTTCATCCTCATAGTTCCATATGGCCTGAAAGCCTGTCGGACGATTGATCCCATCCGCTCCGATCTCATAATTACTGCAGACCGCTGACCACGGTACATATTCTACTGTTCCATCCGTTCCGACAACTGCGCGGTCATTGGTGGAAAAAGAAACCATTTCATAGTCCTCATTGAATGTGAAGATTCCGCTGACTGTCTGGCCGTAAGCGGTGATCGCGGCTTTCACCCGATACTCGCTGATTTCTTCAAAAACAATATAATCCTGAAGAAGTGCTGTCGGAACAAACATGCTCTCCGCCAGAAATGTCACCAGACAAGCCCTGTCCATCTCCTCTCCCGTCTGATCAAAAAGAGTGAACAGCTTCGCGATCACGCCCTTCATGCCGCCTCTGCCGTCATGATAATAATCATATCCCTGAAAAGGAATACCGAACATGCTGCTTTCGATCAGTGCCATACGGTCCGGCTTAGCCGCATAATCATACTGGGTATAATCAATCGTAAGCTTCGGACCGTTTCTTCCCTGACAAAAACCGACATCGCGATACTCTATTCTCACGAAATTCATTTTTCTTTTTCCGATATATCCGCTGTTTTCAATGTACTTCCGGACAGCAGCGGGAAAATCTTCAAAATCCGCTGCTGTGAACACTTCATCGTCTGCATACAGCCTGTTTTCAGTCAGCAGCCTTTCTGTGTCTTTTTCAAAGCCGGCTTTCAGCGGAGAATACGGTATGCTGAACCAGATGATCAAAAGCAACAAAACGATCGCAATGATCACCAGCACAATTTTCATTTTCATCCTTTTCCTCCATAAAGGTAATATATTACTTTTTGTATAAAGGTAACATATTACCATATCTGTGTCAAGACAAAAAACACCTCACCCGTTTTATCGGGAATTCCGTCCGAATCATATGCTCTTACAGAATTCCATGATCTCATGTTTTCTGGACTCAACATCTGATTTGCATTCGACAGCTGTCAGTCCAAGGTGACCTGCACTTTCTATCTCCAGATGGCCGTAAAAATGCTCTATGCTGCCGATGATCCTCTCGCATTCCGGCATGCCCGGCCCGGTCCTCAAAGCGATCGCATATCCTTTCTTCCCCGTTTTGACAGACGCATGCGGCTCGTGTGTATTGCACCACGGTGTACACCTGTCGATGAAAGCCTTGAACTGTCCGGGAACATCCGCCCAATATGACGGCGAGACCGAGACAATGATATCCGCCTCATCATATTCGCCCATGATGCTCTCAATGACCGCCGCATCACCCATGACGCACTTCGCCGTGCTGTGACAGCAGCGGCAGCCTCTGCAGAATGAAAAAGAATAATCGTCTATGCAGATACTTTTCACGCTGTACCTGGCGGATAACTGTTCCGAAACCGTCTTTACGATCTCTGCTGTTGCTCCCGTACGAACAGGACTGCAATTAATGATCAACACCTTCATTTTCCGCATCTCCTCAGGCATGAGATCATTCATACTTCTTTATCAGGTCATCAATGAAGCTTTTATATCTGTCATTATGCGTTTTGATCGCCAGATCAGACCGGACATATTCGATGAGGCCGCGGTCATCCACCCACTGATAGTCTACGGTCTCCCCCTCCTGAAGAACAACGGAATCCTTATCCGCATCCACGGTGGCCAGATAAGAATAAAACATGCTGTGGCTCGGTTCTCTGAAGGAATGGCTCACCAGTTCCATGCGCAGTGCCCTTAAGCCGGTCTCCTCAAAAAGTTCCCGCTCAGCAGCCTGAAGCGGTTCCTCACCGGATATCGCAGAGCCGCCTGCGCTGGCTTCCCAGTATCCGGGATACACATCTTTTCTCATATCTCTTTTCGTCAGGAGGAAGGTGCCATCTATATGCTGAACCAGGATATCAACGACCATATGATAACAGCCCTCGGGAATCTCCCTGAAATTCCCAAAGCCTCTTTCCCAGGTCTTTCCTGTTTTGTTACCTTCCCTGTCGTACAGATCCCAGATTTCCATAGCTGCCCCCCGACATGTTCATTTCACTGACTTCGCAGTTTCTTTGAAAAAAACAGCAGCAGATCATCATCAACCGTACAGACCGTTTCATACTGAACACATTGCCTGCCCTGATACCAGACCCCGGAACCATCCGGGATATAGCCGCGCTTTACATACATCCGCTGAGCAGCACCGTAACTGTCACAAAGCCCGACACCAAGACAGACCGTATCCGCATACTGCCCTGCGACCTGCTCCGCGACGTCCATCAGTCTGCTTCCGATCCCCATTCTCTGGTACTTCTTCAGCACATTGAAATCAACAATGATGGGCCGGTTCATTTCCCTGAACGGACCGTCATCCGCACTGAGATACACATATACGTATCCGGCCGGGCATCCCTCATAGACAGCCGTCAGGGCAATACATCTCCCATCCGACTGATCCTTCAGTCTCGCAATGTAACCGTCGATTTCCGGATGCCAGCCCTGCGCCGTGAATTCCTCCGTAAACACCTGCGCATCCGCATCTTCCATATTTCGGATGGTCAGTTTCTCATCCTGGTAATAGACCATGAAGCTGTTCTTCTCCTTTTTGAAACCGCTTTGCCCAATACGGATTTTCTTTATCGAATATCTCCTTCTGCTCGGGAGTAAGCTTGTCCGGATAGTCCGTCATCAGATCAAAGACTTTCTCTTTGTCAAAAGAAAACCGGTGTTTTCCTCCGTTCTCTTTCAGCCACCAGATCGTATCGCTTCGTTTTTTCCTGTAGAAATACCTGTCGTCTCCCGAAGTCAGCATCCGCTCCTGATCTTCCCGCGCGATCCTCTCGCGTTCCAGCGCCTCTTCTTTCTTCTGTCTTTCCCGTTCTATGGCGATCTTTTCGAGAGCTTCTGCCTCACTCTTTTCCAAAGTGTAATAAACATCGACATAGTCATATGCAGAGCCAATGTGGTACTCCTCGGATTCAACGAGATAATTCTGACCGGATTCATTCACATAGACAGATCTGGCTGTTCTGCTGTAGCCCTCATCAACCTCTATGCAGAACCGGAATTCCAGGTTTCCTTCAGGAGACTCGACCTTGTTCATGCTCCTCCCATGCGTATCCCATGATCTCATTGCCGTCAGCGGCAACCCGGTATTTTTCAAACCTTTTGACCTCAATATCGTATCGCGCTTCTACATTCATGGAATCCAGAAAATCATCGTCCATGATCCCGCGATATGCCTTTTTCCAGTCTTCAACGATGATCTCAGCGATCTGTCTGACATCCTCTTTTTCCGCGTTTCTGATAATGATCCCGTTATCCATTTTCATCATCCCTTACAGTTATTCTCGATCTTCTTTGCTTCCGTTTCCACCCAGGCCGGCTTAAAACCGCTTTTTATGGCAATATTCTGCGACTGAACATTTGCCGCCGCAGTACCATAGAACGGGATGTCGCTCATCTCGATGATCCTGTTCCTGAGCAGTGTCACAAGACAGGAGCCGATGCCTCTTGAGCGGTATTCCGGCAGGACATCGATCCCGATCTGCTGCCAGTGCGGCGCATCCTCCGAACATCCCGCCATCCCCATGATGGTATCCCCATCGAGGGCAATGACCGCGATCCTGTCTGGCCGCTCCAGACAGGGCTCTGGAAAGGCTATCGCATTGGGAAACCGCGGATCACCGTAGAATGGTCTGATCTCATCGTCATAAAGCCATTTCACCCGGAAACGCTCCTCTGCGCTGACACTGCCGCAGGGCAGAAACATATGGTGCGTATGGTACATCTGATAGCCGTATTTCTTTACTTCTTCATCCAGTTTTGTAAGATTATCGAACTCGAAAAGGTGATGTCCCTGAGCGTCTTTATCTTTGGCCAGTCCGCGCAGGAACTCATGCAGACATTCATCCGCCATAATGACGGTATTCATCCCGCACGTCACCATCTGCAGGAAAGGCATACCGGGGCTGTAGCTCCTCCTCCCCTCGTTCAGCGCCGGGAGTGTGATGACCGTCTCCTTCGCCCGGAAATCCGACGGAGTACAGTTGAGCTCGAGAGCCAGCTGCTTCAGTAACTTTTCATAATATTCTTTGAACATTTTCTTTCCTCTTTGTTCTGTCTCCCCCACTGTCAATACTCGTCCAGAAAGTGATACCTCTCTCCCTTCTTCTTATAAGCAATGAGCGTATCCAGGTTGACGTTCTCCACGCTCTTGAAGATGTTGTATTCAATGAACGGATTGGTCTTCTTCAGCTCCGCGATCAGCTTCTTTGTCTCCAGACGTTTCGAAGAAGTGGTCCCGTCGTCATGGCATGTTGAACAGGTATCCGTAAAGTGGCACGCACACTGAAGAAAATGCAGGCCGTTGTAATCCCTCCATGCGCAGATGTCGCTCTCGCGGACCAGGTACATCGGCCTGATAAGCTCCATCCCCTCAAAATTGGTGCTGCGGAGCTTGGGCATCATCGTCTGCATCTGCCCCCCATACAGCATTCCCATCAGGATGGTCTCAATGACATCATCGTAATGATGCCCGAGCGCGATCTTGTTGCAGCCGAGCGCCTTGGCTTTGCTGTAAAGATACCCCCTGCGCATCCTCGCACAGAGATAGCACGGGTTTTTCTCTATGGTATCTACCGCATCAAAGATGTCGCTTTCAAAAACTGTAACAGGGATCCCCAGGGCTCTCGCGTTGCTTTCGATCAGCTCGCGGTTTTCCCTGCGATACCCCGGATCCATCACAAGGAATGTCAGCTCGAAGCTGCACTGCCTGTGCCTCTGTATCTCCTGGAACAGCTTTGCCATCAGCATGGAATCCTTGCCGCCGGAGATGCACACAGCGATATGATCTCCTTCGCTGATCAGACGGTACATCTTGCACGCCTTGGCAAAAGGTGAAAAGAGCTGCTTATGAAACTTTTTCCGAATGCTTTCTTCCGCCCTGTGCTGCTTTTCTTCTCTGTCGGATTCATCAAGCATCCCGGCCCTTACGTAACCGATATATCCGCCTTCAAGGCTGTAAATGTCCCGTCCTTCAAGGCACTTAAAACCATCCAGTTCCCTCGACTTGCGCCCGATCTGACAGTAAAAAACCAGTTTCCGGTCCCTGTCTGTGTTCTCAAGTTCGGCACTTGTACCTTCCTCAAGCTCCTCCATGGAAATGTGAACAGCTCCCGGTATCATTCCGTAAGCCACAAGCCCGTCATCTCTGATATCTATGAGTTTATAGGAATCCTTCGGCCATTTCCGAAGTTCTTCCGGCGTTATTTCATTCATTGGCTTCCTCAGCGATCATTTACGATGCGGTCTATCCGCAATGATCCCGTCATTATTTCATTACCAGCTCTTTTTTGGCCTTGTATCCGGTCTCCATCGCTTTCCTGAACGAACTCCATCTGTATGTCTGACCGTCCTCTCCGATCGTATGGAACGAATCCTTATCATATCCAAATGTCCTGTACAGCCGGATACTGTAGTTCATGGTCTCGTCCTGCTGCCTCTGTGCGATCACCTGGATCACTGGATCCTTTCCCTGTGCAAGATACTGCCGCTCATAGGAAAGCCAGTCGTCAAGCAGCGCGCTTATGATGGAAAACATCGCAAATCCTCCAATTATGCGTCTGAATCTCGTGTCACCCATGGCATTATTCCTTAAGATAATCGGGATCGATCCGGACCATTTCGGCAAGAGCTCTGTTTCTGTAATTCAGATCCTCACGGAGCGTAAATCCCTGTGACTCCCAGAAGGCGTTTCCTCCCTCGTTCTTTTTGAAAGCGACGAGAAGAACCTTGTTGATCCCCTCATTTTTGAGTGCCTCAAGAGCCAGGTCGACGAGTTTCTTCCCTATCCCCATTCTCCGGCAGTCCGGCGATACGCAGGCATGCTGGATGATCCCTCTTCTCCCGTCGTGTCCGCAGAGTATGACACCGACTACTTTTTCATCGAGTACGGCAACATACGAAGTGTTCGGATTCCGCTTCAGATACTTCTCGATTCCTTCCCGTGAATCATCCTTATCATTCAGTCCGTTTCCGCATTTGATCCACAGGTCGTATGCAGCTTCGTAGTCATCGATTGTCATAAGTCTGTATTCCGGCATCATTATCTCAGCTCACCTTTCACATATCGATAACTCGACCTGATCTTTGAATATCCATTCGTATAACTGTCAGACTCCAGACCGACCACGGTCTCTCTCATCAGCTCCTCATCCTTAAGACAGTCCTCAGATGTCCAGTCGATGATATTGATCTCGGTACTGCTTCCCAGTTCGTTGACATCCAGCGTCTTTGCTCTGTCTCTGTCAAGGCCATAGGTACTTACATAGATCACGATTTCGCGATATAGTATCTGGCTTCCTTTCCGATCTTCTGTTTCGCACCCTGCTCTCCGCAGCCCGTGAGTAATCCGGCGAAGACTGCTGCTGCCGACAGGATCATTCCTGTTTTCAAAAGTCTTTTCATAAGCCTGCCTCTCTCGGATCTCATAGTCGAGCATCATACTGCCGAATATTATACCGCCGCATCATCTGTATCGCCACAAAAAAATCCCCGATCCAGAAGACCGGGGATAGAGCTCTTCCGGGTTTTGTCCTGCAGTTCAGATCGTATAAAACCATGATTCATCCATTTCAACTTCCTTGCGTTCGATCGGATGCGTGGAATCATAGTTGTAGGTGAGTTCCTGGCTCTTTACGCTGACCCTGGCCCCTTCCGGAATGGATGTGGTGATAAAAGCATTGCCGCCGATGACAACTCCTTTTCCCACTACGGTATCCCCTCCCAGAATGGACGCACCAGAATAGATCGTCACGTTGTCCGAGATCGTCGGGTGGCGCTTAACATTTTTCAGGCTCTGACCTCCGCGTGTCGATAACGCCCCCAGCGTAACCCCCTGATAGATCTTGACATTATCTCCGATCACGGTGGTCTCACCGATCACGACACCGGTGCCGTGATCAATGAAGAAATTTTTCCCGATCGTTGTTCCGGGATGTATGTCAATCCCTGTGATACTGTGCGCGTGTTCCGTCATGATGCGCGGGATCAGCGGCACCTCCAGAAGATACAGTTCATGGGCGATCCGGTTGGTCATGGTCGCGTACAGTCCCGGGTAAGTACAGATGATCTCATCCTTGTTATATGCCGCCGGATCCCCGTCAAATGCGGCCTGAACATCTGTCTCGATATATTCCCTGACTTTGGGCAGCTTATCCAGAAACGAAAATGTGATATGATCCGCCGCCAGTGTTATCGTTTCCGCGTCGGCATGTTCATACTGCGGAGAGTATTTCAGCACGATACCGATCTGCGCCTTGAGATTGTAGATCACATCCTCCAGCAGCATGGTAATGCTGTTTCTGACCGTATAGGTCTTGTAGGTGTTGTTTCTGTAATACCCCGGATAGATGATCTTCTGCAGTTTTTCAAGTATATCGACTACCTTTTCCCGATTGGGATGTTCAAAGTTCTTGATCTTGTCGATCACCTTGCCTTCCTGATAATCATCTATCAGTTTTCCAACCAGATGATCGATCTTCTTTTCCATTTCACTTGCCATGATCCCCCTCCTTGTTTTCCGATCCGATCAGATGAACAGACTCATGTCCGATGTCTCGCCGGATCCAATGAACGTGGCCACACCGCCCAGTTCGACACCATCGATCAGTTCCTCCTGATGGATCCCCATGATATCCATCGACATCTGACATGCTACGATGCGAACACCGTGAGCCTTTGCACTGTCAATCAGTTCTTCCAGTGAACTGATGCCCTTCTGTTTCATGATGCCGCGGATCATCTTTGCACCGGCACCGCCCATGTTCATCCTGGACAGACCGAGTTTCGTTGTTCCTCTCGGCAGCATGGCGCCGAACATCTTCTCGATAAAAGTCTTTGCAACCTTGACTTTTCGTGGTTTTCTCAGAATACTCAGCCCCCAGAAGGTGAAAAACATCGTGACTTTTCTGCCCATGGCTGCTGCCCCGTTGGCGATGATGAATGCCGCGATCGTTTTATCCAGATCACCGGAGAACACCACAAAGGTTTTGTCGTTCTGTTCTTTTACCGAAGCGCTTTCTTTTCTGTCGGCACGCGTGATCTGTGCCCGAATGATCCCGTCCTGTATGACAAGCTCATCCAGATGATTGCCGGTCCGATCACACCAGACCCGGATATCCGATGCGAAAGCATCCTCCGTCGCTTCGACCCGGACAGAATAGCCTTCCGGTTTATCACGCAGATGATCGGCAACCTTGACGATCGGTCCCGGACATTTGAGCCCTTTGGCATCGATCAGTTCAGGATCTTTTTTTGCCTGTTCTGAAAGATACGTGCGGTAGGCATTGTAACCGCCATCAAGAGAAGCTGCGTCATATCCGCGGTCGAAGAGGATCTCGGCGATCTCTTCGCTCCAGTCTCCCACACGGCAGAAAACGACCACAGGCTTGTCTTTCGGGATTGTATCCAGCTTGTCAAATCCGCCGGAAAACGGCAGATTGATCGCGCCTTCGATACCGCTCACAAGCACTTCATCCGGCTCACGAAGGTCCAGAAGTGTTACGCTGCTTAAGTTCAGTTTTGAAAATTCCTCCGGCGTCAGGTGTTCAAAGGTTTTCTGATCACTCATGACTTACTCTCCTTTCAGATCTCAGCATTACTTTACAAAAAAAGAAGATCCTTATGGATCTTCTTTTTAAATTATATTTACCTACTATGTATATAGGTTTATATATCATACCACTGTCTCTGTACAATTGCAAGCAGATATTCGTATCACATCATTCCCAGTCAATCTCCGCTACTCCTCATCTTCCTCCTCATCGGATTTCTTTTCATCTTCATCTTCCTCGTCCTTATCCTTATCCTCTTCGTCTTCGTTCTCCTCGTCTTCTTTCCCTTCCTCTTTTTCTTCCTCGTCCTCTTCCGTTTTTTCCTCTTCCTCCGACTCTACTGTTTCCTGCTGATCTTCGCTGAGATCCATAGAGCTGCCTTCGCCGGCTTCGGCGTTAGCGTCAGTCGTCTTCATCCGGTTCGGATCCGGCGGGATATATCTGACAACATACTCGCCGGCATCGGATACGCCGGGCACGGGGTGCTCTACGATGTATTTAAAGATCGCCTCGCATCCGCTCTTCGAGTAGTGCAGACCGTCACCTCCGTTGTACACCGATTTCAGCTGTCCGTTGCTCCCCTTAAGGATCTCGGCGATATTGAGATAATACAGATCTTTTTCTTTTGCCGTATCCAGAAGAAATCCGTTATACCTGTCTATCTTTGCATTCTGTACCTTGTCCCTGTAAGGGCTGTTATCGTCGACGGGACCGATCGACATGAGGACGATATTGGAATTGGGAGCCATTTTCATGATACTGTCGATCAGGGCCAGATAGGTCTTTTTGTAATGCTCCTCACTCGGATCATCCATCCCGTTTACACCCAGAGCGATATAGATGACCGGTGCCTGATGAGATGCCAGATAGGAGCTCAACGTGTATTCTCTGCCTGCGTTGTTCCTAAAGAGGTTGGACGCGAAGACCTGATGTGATATGCCGATCTGCGCAAGAGCCGCGTCGTCGTTGAAAAGCGCGAAGTCGACCATGGCGACTGTTCGGGAATCGCCCAGGAATACGCACCTGTTAAGATACCCTTCCCTGGCTCCTTCCTTTTTCGCGAGCACTGCTGTTTCCGGGGTTGATTCGATCTTCGTTCCGTCTGTTGCCGTCTCTACTTTGGGCAGTTCTTCCTCATCCCCGGCAATACTGACATCCGCCGGATACATATAAGGATTCATATAGGGATCCGAATACACATCTACATTCGCCTCCGCTTCCGTTTCCACTTCCGTGAAATGGACCTCCGTCACAGGAGTTTCCGAAGATGCTTTGAAGTGTATGATAACAAGAACGCTCGCGATGATCGCAGCGATCACAATGGATGAGAGTATGATCAGGTCCTTTTTAACGGAGTATCGCTTCTTCATCTCTCACTCAGGATTTCTGTCCGCGCGTTTTCTTCGCCTCTGCTCGCGGTTGTTCTTCTCGGACGCAAAGATCTCCACGGCGGCATTGGTAAGCTCGTCGGGCCAGACTCTTCCGCTTTTCATGACCTTTGCCCACGGGCAGAGCGTTTCATAGTCATCATCGAAAACAACGGTATACGGAGGGCCGCAGCGGTCATCGACCGACATGTACAGATGTCTCCCATCGTACATGATGTCGCTCGCTTCTCCCTCCGACATGCCCTCATTCAGCCGGCCGAAAAGCTCCTCGGTCAGCTCATACAGATGATAGGACTGTGTTCCGCCGTATTCGCCGAAATACCGCCCGCTCTTTTCATCGAAACAGGCTTTCCAGCCCGAACCCGTTTTAAACACGATCCCCCTCTTCCGCCGCGGTCTTCACGGCCTTGATAAACAAAAAGTCAGGCTTATGGTAATTATCGTAGTACTCCGGGTATTCCCGCACGATCTCCTCTGTCGCAGCGGGTTCGACCATCTTGAGGATCCTGAAACCACTGTCGGCGAGCGTATTTACGATGGTCGAGAACATCCTGTGATACCTCTGAACACCCTCGACGAACCAGGTTGACTCTTTTCTTCCCTCCACACAGTAATTCGCGATATTGACATGAAGCTTTCTGCCGTTCTCATCGCGGGTCCACCTGTCACCCGTGCCGGAATAGCATGTCGCGAGCGGATGCTCCTGAGAGAATAGAAAGATCCCGCCGTCACACAGCAGCCTGCGGACATTTCTGACCACGCCCGGAAAATCCTCTACATAGTGCAGCGCAAGCGAACTGATCGCCACGTCAAATACGCCGTCCAGCGCCCCGACGTCCTCCATGGCCATGTTCAGATAAGTGATGCCAGGTGCGCTGTTTTCGCTTCGGGCTGCCGCCAGCATCTTTTCCGAGATATCAACCCCGGTGACACTGCGCGCTCCGCGCTTCATGTAGTCAACGCAGCGCTCACCGGATCCGCATCCCAGATCCAGTACGTTTTTGCCGGCAAGATCCGGCATGAGCGAGAACAGGGTCGGGATCTCAAACAGATTGTTTGCGTTGACCTCGCGCTCGCGAAGCTTCCTGTATTCTTCAAAGAACGTCTCATTATCATAGATATTCTGTCTGGCCATCTCACACCCCTTCCCCCAATTTTTCTGTCAATCTATTATACACGGTTTTTGACGCTCACTGTAGAATATGCTAAAATTAATTGTTTTCTTATCGGAAAAAGATGAAATCAGAAAACATCATTCACGAAAGGCCGCTTCATGAAAGATTCAAAAATCGGAAACCTGACGCACAGACTCTTCGGTGAACGCCCGAAGCCGCTCTCTGCGACCGCCGGAGCTCTTACCTCGCTCTCATGCATCTGTCTGGTATCCCTGGTTCTCCATCATAAAAAACTCGGACTCATCATCGCTCTCGTGGCGATCGTCATCCCGCTGCCCGCCCTTGTCCGCTGGATCGTTGTAGACGGCAATGTCGGCAGTATTCCCGGTCTCTTCACAACGCTCTCCTGCATGATGTCGGCAAGATCGGTGTGCCAAGCAGTATCATCAACAAGTCCGGCAAGCTGACGGGCGAGGAATATGATGTCGTAAAACAGCACCCCTCCACGGGCGCAGAGATCCTGGAAAAGATCGACGAATATCCGTATCTGAGCATCGGCGCGCACTATCACCATGAGCACTACGACGGATCCGGCTATCCTAAGGGACTCAAGGGCGACCAGATCCCCGAATTCGCCCGGATCATCTCCGTGGCAGATGCGTATGACGCCATGACCTCGATACGCAGTTACCGCGACCCGATCCCCCAGGATAAGGTGCGCGAGCAGATCGTCATGGGTGCCGGCACGCAGTTCGACCCCAGGTATGCGCGGCTGATGCTGGATCTCATCGATACCGACACCGAATACGAGATGAAAGAGCGAGTGAAATCACTGGAATCGGAGGATGATACGGCATTCATCGTAAGCGAACGCCGCAGCGCCGTCACTCCCGGAATCCTGATCAACCGCCATATGACAACGGTCCGCATGATGATCGGCTCCGATGACGAAGCCACCGGGATCGCCCCCGTGCCGACCATGATCCTGTTCGATTCTCTGGACGGTCTTGCGCACAGCAGGGAAGAAGAGATCAAAGACCGGCTGTATTTTGAGTACGGCGAGATCTGGTTTGACGGGCGCACGGAAACGGACGGTGCCCGGAAGATGCAGGCCACCACCCAGGATATCGGTGCCCCGGATATCCGGATCAACGGCGAATACAAGATCGAAGCGGTCCGGATCAAGGATCACGCGCTGATCCGGGTTTACGGCAAAAAGAGTACCGTCGAGGTCATCGTCGCTCTCCCCAACAGTACCAGCTTTCATACGCAGAGTCTTCCCACCGCCAGGCTCGTGTGGCACTGCCCGTCTGTCGACCTCTTCTGCTCCGATGACGGCAGGGTGTTCGGCAGGAATTACCGCGAACTGGCCTATATCCGGCTTGACGGAGAATCCCGGGAATGTGATCCCGACTGCTCCATGACAGCGGACAGCAGCACCGGCAAAGGGTTTACGGACTGGGATGCATGGAAAGAGTTCAACAGACAGGGGTATGATGTGCTCATCACCTTCCGCGTCGATGGAAACAGGATCACGGTCCAGACCGAAAACGGCGGTATCTCCGTTCGAAATACGATCACCGCAAACACCGGCGGCAAAAAGATCTGCGCGGCGATCACGGGGGATCAGGTCGCGCTGACAGGCATACGGATCAGCTGACCCGTCAGGACTTTTTTTCTACAGCACGCTCGTACAGTCCGATGATGACTTCCGCGATCCGCAGGAAGCACGCCCATTCCGACGTAAAGGTGTCGTGTCCGTAAATGGAATTCCTCCCGTAGATCGGGAACTCTGTCCAGGGCGTATCATCATCACACTCGAACAGATACTCCTTCCAGTCAAAATCTTCCCCGGGCTCCTCGTCATCTCCCTCTTCGCTGCCTCCGAACGGATTTTTCCACGCCTGATAATCCCGGTAGGATTCCCGCGGCATCTCTTTGTCGACATAACCGAACCGGACGCAGAGCCTTGCTATGCCGTCATAATAATCATCATCGTCATCGGGGAACCCGTCCTCAACGGACCAGCCGCAGACGATCCCGTAGATACGCCCGTCCCTGTCAAAATCCGGCTCGACCTTTTTTTCCCCGGGATCATGTATGTATGCCAGATACTCCGGCGTGTCTCTGACCGCCTCTTCCTCCTCTTCGGAGAGATATTCAAACCGGTACTTTTTCCTGGCCTTGTTCATATCCCCTTTAAACGGCAGAAAGGCCCAGTTGACCCGGCCGTTTTCTTCGTCCTCGTCATCAAGTACACTTCCGTGATCCGAAAAGAATGCCGTATAGGCGGCTGTTCTCGCGATGGTATAAGCCAGTGCTTCCTTGTCGATCTTCTTTTTCACGAGCTGTCCCCCTCCTGTTTACATCGTCATATTTTGATCTGTACCCATTTCCCCATCCTGTACCGTATGCTTGCAAAGGTGAACCGAGAGACCTGATCTGCGAGCACACCGAGCCAGATCCCGACAATGCCCAGGCCGAACACGAAACCGCCGAGCCAGGAGACGAGCGTCCGGACGACCGTAACAGACATCGTGGCCGCAAACGCGGTATAGAGCGTATCTCCCGCGCCTCTGAGGCACCCCATATAGATGACCTGCGTGATCTGGAAGACCACAACAAAAATGATCACCCGCATGATCGACACGCCGATATCAACAATGTGTTCTTCCCGGAAGAACATTGACATGAGCCACCTGGCACCGAAAAAATACAGCAGCGTTAGACATGCGGCGATCATCATCCCGACCGCCTTGCAGGTCCGGCCGTACGCTTTTGCCAGATCCGGTTTTCCCTGGCCGAGCGATCTGCCGATGAGCGCTACTGCTGCCGCCTGCAGACCGTCGCCGAAGCTGAACGTCAGTCCCATCAGGTTCATGCCGACCTGGTGGGCGGCCATGGCATCCATACCCTTTTTCGCCGCCATGACGGCGGTAGCCATAAAGCCGATCCGCATGAGGATCTGTTCAAAAAAGATGCCGTAGCCCAGTTTGATCAGGCTCCCAAGCGATTCCAGAGAGGCCCTGATCTTCTCGGACAGGATATAGGGGATACTGATAAAGCTGTCCCTGCCGGCGATGGAAAGAATGCTCATCACGGAGGAGACCACCGTCCCCAGGACCGTTGCCAGAGCCGCGCCGACGATCCCGAGCGCGGGGAATCCCAGATGTCCCTCGATCAGAAGATAGTTCAGGATGATGTTCACCACATTCGAGGTCACGTTGGTCCGCATGGTGATCCTGGTATTGCCCGCGCCGCGCTGCGCGGAATTGATGACCATCTGCAGGCAATTGAAAATCATTCCTCCCATGATGATGCGGAAGTAGGTCACGGCCGCCTCATGGGTCGCCAGATCCTCCGGTGTGGTATTGGAGGAACCGCAGAGCCTGATGATCGGATCGGCCGCGAGGACAAGGACAGTGCTCATGATCACGGCGGCCGCGATCACAAAGCAGACGGCGGTCAGAAAGACTTTGTTGGCGTCCGTGCGCTGCTTTTCGCCGAATCGCCTGGCGACAAGCGCAGAGACCGAAACATTGACGGCAAAGAACAGAGAGAGCCCCATGAATTTTGGCTGTGTCGTCAGACCCACAGCTGCCACGGCATAGGAGCCCATTCGGCTCACCATCAGGGAATCCACAAGTCCCGCAAAGGCGACAAAAAAAGATTCGACGATCGCGGGCCACGCCATCGCCAGAACCACTTTAAAGTTTTCCTTACTGTAATTTCCGATCACCTTGCAGATGCATTCAAACGAGGCCAAACGCCTTTTCCGCCAGAGCAAGCGTCTCTTCTATGGTCCTGTTCTCATCCCGATGGATCACACTGAAGCCGGAATGCAGAAGCTCGTCGTACGACTCCTGCGAGCAGATCAGTTCCAGCCCCTGCCGGTAGTTTTCCATTGCTTTTTCCGGATCCGGCTCTTCCAGGATCTCACATTCTCTCTTTGCGCCATCGATCCAGTCCTTGTACTCCTGAGGGCTTCTTCTGATAAAATCATGCCAGTCCTCAAGATCCCTCGTATAGGTCAGGCACGGGAACTCTCCCGCATCCAGTTCTCCTGCGTAATTGTCATGATAGTTTTCACCGCACTCTATGCCATGATGCTTCGCAGCCAGTTCCCTGACCATCGTGGATTTTCCGGCATAGGAGGTGCCTATGATAAAGTACGCGTTCTCAAAAAACATGGTGTTCTCTCCGGGGCCGTCAGTCCTGCCGGGTTTTCGCACCCATCCCCTTCAGCTCTTTCTTTCGTTCATACATCATCTGATCGGCTCTCGCGAAAACATCGCGCAGCTGTTCATCCTCCGCCGTCAGGACCGAATAGCCGATCGAAATGACAACATCGTCTGTGGATATGTTCGCTTCCACCTGACGGTTCAGATCAGCGATCACCCCGTTCATTGTATCGTAGCCCTTGCCCTGCAGCAGGACAACAAACTCATCGCCGCCGATCCTGTAGACGGCGCCGTGGGTAAAGCACTCACAGATCATGGCGCTGGCATCCATGATGAGCTTATCCCCCGCGGCGTGTCCCTGCGTGTCATTCACATGCTTGAGCCCGTTGATATCGCACACCACGACCGCGAGCTCCCGGATCTCATTTTCCATGATCCTGCGGTTGAGTGCCTGCTCCGCGTCGGAATACGCGTGCTTGTTCCGTACGCCGGTCATGGAATCCGTATTCGCCATGCTCCGGAACACTTTGCTGGTCTCCCGCTCCGCTTCCAGCTTATCTCTCGCGATCTTCCGGAACTGCAGCAGCAGAATGGCCGCGAACAGCAGCATGACCACAAGGACAAGAACGATCAGTCTTCTGCTGATCGCCAGATTATCTTCACTGATCCCGTGGATCTGATCATGGATGACGCTCTCGCGGATCAGGACCGCCATTTCCCATTCCGTATTCTGCACAGGCACATAGCAGAGCGTCTCCGCGAGATCCGCGGAGGAAAACGTCAGGCTCCCCCCTCTTTCATTCGCGAAATCACCACGCAGCTGCTCCCAGGCATCCGCGGAAACAACATCCCTGGTCGCATCAAAGAGATTCTGTGCCTCGACGACCGGGCCGAGCTCTGTATCGGAAAGATTTCCGCCGTTCTTTGCGTACAGGCCGAAATACGTCCTGCCCTGATCATCAAAAGCCAGCAGATCGACAATATCCTTGATATCGATCTGCACAAAGCAGGCCTTAAAGCGCTTTCCCATGATCGTCAGATCTTTCGTCGGGATCGCCAGACACAGCTGTTTGGAAGAGCCATAGAGATAGACCGTACTGACGATCCGTTCCTCCATTTTCTCCTCTGACAGGAACTCATGCCTGCTCCCGCCGGTATAGGTCGTATACTGTGTATACACGATGTTGTCTTCATCCACGAGAGCGAAACGACTCAGCGACAGCAGCGATTTGATCCGTCCGATCACCGCGCGGAATTCTTCCTGCGATCCGATCCCTTCCTCTCTGAGGAATTCGACAGCCTTATCCATCTGCGCAAAGTTGCTGTTGATCAGGTTTACGATCATCTCCGCGTTGTTGTCGGCCATCGCCTCCAGATAAAAGGAACTCACGGACGATACCGCGTCATCCGTTGTCGTGATGATCCGGTTGGACGCCCAGACGGTGCTCAGGACCAGGATGAGCATGATCAGGATGCTTCCCGCGACAGCCGTTATAACAAAAGTTTTCCACGTGATCGCTTTTTTCATGACGCGTCACCATACAGCAGCTCGAGCATGAGGGCTGCGTCCTCCTGATAAATGATCGTTGTCGTCTCATCCGTTTTTTCCGGGAACAGCTCGCCCGGCTGGTTGCCGTCCGCGATCTTGACCGCTACCTGAATGGTATCAAAGCCGATGGAGAAGCAGTCCTGCACACCCAGACAATAGATCACTCCGTTTTTCAGATAGTGCAGCGCCTCCTTGTCATGGTCCATGCCGACGATGACCACATCGCTTCCGGTTTCCGTCACCGCCCTTGCGGCGCCCACCGGATTGCTCATGTTGCAGCAGACGATCCCGTCCAGATCCGGATTGTCCTTAAGTATCTGCATCGTCAGTTCATATGCCGTGTCGACGGAATCGTTGTCATACTCTTTTGCCACGATCTCCATGTCACCATAGGCCATGATCGCGGTTTCGGCACCGAACGCCCGGTCTTCATGACAGGGGGCGCCGGCGCTTCCCACCAGGATCGCGACCTTGCCCTTATAGCCCAGCTTTTTGCAGAGCGCCTCCGCAAGATCGGCACCGTCCTGCGTATTGTGCGTATTCCCGACATAGGCGATCCTGCTGCACCCTTCGAGGGCGTCGGAACTGGAAAACGTCATGACCTTATATCCGGCGTCCACCATCTGATCAAGGGCCTTGGAGATGACCTCCGCATCGGCCACATCCACACCGATCACGTCATAGCCGCCCTTCTCGGCCGCAAGGAGCCTTTCCTCCTGATCAGCCGCCGAGGCTGCTTCCGCTGCCATATATTCGTAAGTGACCGCTATGCCCCGGTCAAGATACTGCCTCTGCGCCTCTTCCATGCCAAGCGCCACCGCGTCCCACCACGGATGGACGATCTTATAGGTAAAGTAAAAGCTGTAGTGATCTTTTTGCGGAACATAGGGATCCAGCTCGTGGTCAAAATCCACCGCCGACAGCGCGGAGGAATCTGTCACCGCATCGCCTCCCGAAGAATCTTCCACGGCAGTCTCCTGCCCGGATGAACTCCCGGAACATGCCGTGAGTACCAACACGGTCAGTACCGCGGCAAACAGGAAGGATAACCTCTTGATCGTCATGTTTACCGTCCTTTCTTAAACCCGTCAGTTCAGGGGTGTCGGTTCGCCGAGGACTGTTTCGACCGAATCCGTCTGATACAGTGCGAATTCCTCCGCGTCCGTCTCGTAAGCCCATTCAAACGCCGATTCGGGGATCTCCCCGGTCTCGCGGAACTCCTCCTCGACCAGACCCCAGTCTGCTTCACCGCCGTAAATGTAGTAATGACTGCTGTTCTCCCCGGACGGATCATAGCTCTCAAGCGCCAGAGGCATCATGCACCCGAGTGTTTTGTTATACTTGAAGACCTTGATCGTCGCACTGCGCATGGTCCCCCAGTTCTCGACGAGCCTGCCGTCATCATAAAGGCTGCAGAAGCCCCTGTACGGGCATCCGTAGGCATGAACCGCCTGACTTCCGTTAAAACCGAAGATGTCGACCAGATCATGGCCGAGCATGATGAGCAGTTCTTCCTGCCCGTCATCGTTGATATCCTGATAGAGATAGCCAATGCTTCCGTCATTATAGGCATACGGCCAGCCGTAGGAGAAAAGCGCGGTTTCCAGCCCCAGCGCCCTGGTACCGTCTTCATCAAGCTGCTTATCCTGTGCTTCCCTGAAGAATCCAAGAACCTGATCAAAGGCTTCTCCGGCGGTCATCTCACCCGCCGGCTGCTCAGATCCCTCTCCGCTCTCCCCGACCAGCAGCTGGCAGTACCCTTCAAACGCCTTGACATCCGCGTAGGAGGCAAAGGAGTATTCCTGTATGACGGACTGATCGTCCTTCCAGTACAGATAGAACCAGGGACCGCTGTCTCCGGCATCAGCGCTCTCCTGCCTCTCCCTGACGGTCCCGTCCCTGACCAGATCGTAGAACTCTGCCCACTGCTCATCGCCCAACTCGACTGTCCCGATCAGTGTGGTATCCTCTTCTGTCGCCGGGCCGTAATCGTCCTTGCGCTCTCTGGTCTCATGAAAGAACCAGTGCTTTCCGTCCTCCTCATAAAAACGATATCGCTGATAGGAAGCGTTATAGTTGATATCGGAATAGGTATAGTAAAAGTCCGTGATATCCTCCGCCGGAATATCCTCGCTCACCAGATACTCGGTCTTTTTCTTCTTCTTTTTGTCCCTGTCCTTTTTCTTTTCTTTCACAGGCGGCTCTTCATCATCTTCGTCGTCTTCATCATCCTCATCGTCTTCTTCACGCTCAGCCTTTTTCCCGCTTTTTTCACTCCTGCCGCTCTCCCCGCAGGCGGTAAGTGTCACCGTGCCAAGAAGCAGCAGGAGGAGAATGGTCAAAAACGTCCTCTTTTTCATTATAAAGCCCCCTTATGTCTCCTCTTCCGATACCGTACGGATCTTTTCGGGCGGAATATAGAAAAACAGCATGTCCTCAAGCGCTTCCGGGAGGATCGGCTTGGACAGGTAATCCTTGTAGCCCATCCTGACATACTCTTCCTTGGCATCCTTAGACGCGTTGGAAGTAAGCGATATGACAGGCACGCCCGCAGAGAGGTTGTCCTCCATCTCCGCCATGTTGCTCAGTGTCTGCGGCCCGCTCATTTTAGGCATCCTGTCATCCAGGAAGATCATATCATAGGCGTTCTCCCGGACCAGGCGGAGCGCTTCTTCTCCCGACGGTGCAGTGTCGACCCGGATCTTCAGATGCTTGATCAGATTCTTAAAGACAAACAGATTGAGCTCGGTATCATCCACCACAAGGATCCGCGCATCCTCCGCCGTGAAGGGAGTGCGCTTTTTCGCGCTGACCGGCTCCTTCCATCTTCCCTCAGCGTTTCCGACCGTTCCATCATCGACCACCCCCTGCAGGATCTCAAAGCCGAACTCGGAGCCCTGTCCGTAGGTACTTTCTACAGTGAGCCTGCTTCCCATCAGTCCCAGAAGCTCTCTGGTAATGCTCAGTCCCAGGCCCGTGCCCTCTATCTGGCGGTTTCGTTTTTCATCAAGACGCTCATACTCCTCAAAGAGCTTTTCCATGTCCTCCGGACGGATGCCGATCCCGGTATCCCTGACCGTGAACCTGATCCTGACGGATCTTTCCAGCAGATGCTCGCCGGGACAGGCTTTGCGGAGCGCTTCATCGTCCGCGTGTGTTCCTTCCGAAACCCTGTGGATCGTAAAGGTTACCGTGCCCACTTCCGTATATTTGACGGCATTGGTCAGGAGATTGGTCACGACCTGCCGGATCCTGGTCGCATCGCCGAGCAGGACCGACGGAAGCGTTTTATCGATGTCAAACTTCACCGCCAGGCCCTTATCCTCGGCTCTCAGGTGCACGACATTGTACATATCCCTGATGATGGACTTGAGCTCATATTCATCGGGGATGATGTTCATCCTGCCGGCTTCGATCTTGGAAAAGTCAAGGATGTCATTCACGATGCCGAGCAGATTGTTTCCCGCGGAGCGGATGCCGTCGGCATAGTCCAGCGTTTCTTTTTCCCTGCTCTCCTTGAGGATCATCTCATCCATTCCGAGGATCGCGTTGATCGGTGTGCGGATCTCGTGGGACATATGGGACAGAAATACCGATTTCGCCTTGTTCGCATTCTGCGCTTCCCGGGCCCTGTCGACCAGTTCTGTTGTGATCTTGGCCAGGAATGTGGACATCCTGTCCGAAAGCGACAGTGTCCGTCCCCGCCGCAGACTTTCAATGGTCGGATGATCAATGGGGGTCGTATCCGGCGCCTCATCGGTTTCTTTCATGCCGATCGAAAGGTGCGCGCTGTTGAGTACACCGCCCCGGCCCTGATGATAGAACAGTTCCCCCGCGCCGTGCATCAGTGCGTAATCGGGTGCCGCCTTGCCGAAGCCGTCCCATTCCATATGGGCATCCTCTTTCAGGAAATTCAGGCGGTTTCCGCAGAGCGTCAGGAACAGTGCTTCGGGCCGAAAGCGTTCCATGCTGTCCAGGGATTCCCAGCTGGCATAGAGCAGCTCGTCGTGTGAGGCAAATGAGAACCGGAGGTTTTCCCCGGGACGCAGAGTCATCATGAAATACAGTTCCCCGTCGCTGCCGTGATCCAGCGGGATCATGCACATGTTGATCCCCTCCCGTTCCACGACAAAGGGAAACTCACAGATATTGCTGATAAAGAATGAATCCGGGTGCACACCCAGGTATTCTCTGTAGATATCCGTTGCCGGCGCGTCGTTTATCCTGGTCACAACTGTCTCTCCCATCGCCGGATCACTGCCAAGCTCGACCGAAAGCCTTCTGCCGATCGGTCTCCAGCCCAGGGCGTATTTTGCGTTCACCTTGAGCTTTTCTCCGGCAAAAAGGACTGCCACAAAGCCGTCGTACATCACTTCATCAGCAGCGGCAAACTCATCTCCCACCATATCCTGAGAGACCTGCTCGACATCGACCTGATTGTCACCATCCGTTACGGAGACCTTCTGAGTGACATTGCGGAGCGTGGAGGTTCCGAAGAGAACCGCGTCCTCATGGCCCTCCATGGACTTCTCCATAAATATGGTCGTATTCAGGCTCATATTGCTGCCAAAGAGCTCCACTGCCCTGACGCACTCATGCGCATCCAGGCGGCTTTTCAGCACTCCGGCGGCCGCTTCCTCTCCTCCGGGCAGACACGGGACGGCGACCACCTCAATGTCCGTCTCCTGGGTGAGCACGAGATTGAGCAGGATTCCCGTCCCCTCCGGCATGAGCTCCGCGATCAGCGGCAGAGAGATGCCGGCGGTCTGCAGTCCCGGACACGCCCCCTTAAGGAGGCCGATCAGTTCCCGGATCTCCTGACCCGAAAATCCTTTTTCATAAAAAGTGACCAGCGCCGCTCTGTGCCCTGTCCCGGCCGCGATACCCGCGATCTCGGAGACGGACTTCTTCGCTGTCTCCATATCCCTGCATAGAAATTTTCTCTGGATCAAAGCATCACCTCATAAAATCCAAATTATAGTTATCAGAGGACATATTTATGATTATATCACATCTGCCCACAAAAAGGGACAGGGAACCGGCTTGAATTTTCTTGCTGAACTATGATATAATGATCGTTTTTTTTCATTTTTCGAAGCATCAGCATCCGCTCAGGAGAAGCCCATGAAAAAAGGTCATTTTCTCTCGCTCCGCGTAAAACTGTCCATCGGTATCATCCTCATCTGCTTTCTGATCGGTCTGCTGGCGATCCTTGCCGTAAGGAAGATCGCAACAGATATCATCGACAAAGAATACTCCGACAAGGCCGAGCAGATCGCTCAGGCGGTGGTCAGCACTCTGGATCCCGAAGACGTTTACGAACTCACGAATGCTGTCATGGATATCTATAACGGCATCGACGAGGTCGTTCCCAGCAGCGAGTGGGGCTCGGACGCCTGGAATGCCTATATGGCAAATTATGAATCCATTCAGGAGCTCCCGGTGTTCATCAAGCTTCGGGACCATTTCCGTGTATATCAGGACATCTTCAATGTGGACTGCATCTACTTCGTAAATCATATGAAAAGCATCATGCAGGCCGTCTATATCGTTGACGGCGCCCCCGACGAAGACGCCTGCCCGCCCGGCTGTGTGGATGCCTTCGAGGACGGCATCTGGCCCGAGGAGACCGACATCGTCATCCCCGCGACGATCACCAATGAAGACGTCTACGGCTGGCTGGTCACCGCCGGTTATGTCGTAAAGCACGGCGATGATTTTCTCGGTCATCTCTGTGTAGATATCTCCATGAACGATATCAAAGCCAAGGGACAAAACTATGTCGTCACGGTCACCCTGGTAATGATCGGCATGACGATCGTTGTGATCATCCTTTCCCTGATGTACTTCAACAGAAGTGTCATCAGGCCGGTGCGGATGCTGTCCGACACAGCAAGGAACTACTGTTCGGAGAACAACGACGTCGAACACCACGCCTTTGAGGAGCTGCAGATCAGTTCAAACGATGAGATCTCCGAACTGCTCTCTTCCATGAAGCAGATGGAATCCGACATGAATACGAACATCAACTCGCTGATCGACACCAAGGTGGCCCTCAGGGAGTCGATGGAAAAAGCAAACACCATGCAGGCCCTGGCAGTCAAGGATGCTCTGACGGGGGTACGCAATAAGACAGCGTACGATTATGAGGTCGAAAAGCTCGAGGCGGATCTGGCCGACGGCTTTAACGAATTCGGTCTGGCCATGGTGGATCTCAACTTCCTGAAGCGCACAAATGATACCTACGGTCATGAAAAGGGCAACATCTCCATCAGGCGGCTCTGCATGATCGTCTGCGAAGTGTTTGAGCACTCGCCGGTCTTCCGCATCGGCGGAGATGAATTTGTCGTCGTCCTGAAGAACTGGGATTACCGGAACATCGATCAGCTGCTGGAGGATTTCAACAGTCACCTCGCGAAGCTGCAGAGCGACACCACGCTCCAGCCGTGGGAGCAGATCTCCGCGGCGATCGGATATTCCAAATTTGATAAAACCGTGGATAAGACCGTGGAGGATGTCTTCAAAAAGGCGGATAAGGCGATGTATGACAGAAAAGTCGCCATGAAGGCCGAGCGGAAAGACTGAAAGCTACTGCTCCCCGCTCATGCGTGAGTCAAAGCAGACACGCAGCTCATCCGTAAACTGCAGGAGATTTTCGATCGCCTCCGGTGCGTGCGTCTTGATCTGCAGTTGGGAATCGTCTTCATACCAGAAGATCATTTTCAAATACGGAACATCGTCGTCCCCTCCCCGGTCAGCGGATGCATCCCAGCCGTATCCGTACAGAGCCGAGTATCTGTCGTAAGGTCTGAGGTCATATCCGTCCAGAACACGGTTCACGTCATCACAGAAACCCGTCAGATCTGTGATCTTCGTTTTTGTCCAGGCTCCCCCGAGACTTCTCATGAGCGTATACTCATTCTCGCCGAGCATGACGGTGTAGTACCAGGAATCGTCAGGATTTTCGGCATTGTACTTGAGTTCGAGAGAATCCGCCCTGCCCTCATATTTCGGGACCAGCAGCGACTCCTCGCCCTTGGAAGCAAACCATTCGGAAAAAGTCAGATAAATGGCTTTGGCCCATTCGGGACCATCGCCGTTGTTATAGGAAAAAGAAAGTTTCTCGCCGGAGGCGTAATGCACTTCAAGATCGCAGGGACCGGGCGGGATCGCCTGATACTCATTTTTGCCGTTCTTAGCAGCCAGATGCTGCTCTTCAATGATCTCCTGCAGCGCCAGCAGCAGTTCCTCATCCGCCGGTACAGTCACACCTGTTTCGCTCTCGGATGCCGTCAATGTACCGGAAGCATCCGGCTCTACTGCAAAGTCGTAATACTCATCGATCCGTCCGCTCGACCACTCGCCACGGAGCCAAAATTTCGCATGGAGGTCCGTGATGTCCCTGGATTCAATCTCTTTTGGTGCACTCTTATCCGACTTGTCGATCAAGGCACCTTTGCCGCCTTTGCTGCCTTTCCCGCTGCCGGTATCGCTGCCGCTGCTGCTGCAGGAGGTCAGGCCAAGCAGTATGACTGTAAGGAGCAGCGCGCTCCTGGCAAGCATTTTCACCATGCGGGCAGCCTGCAAGGGTTACGACTCGATGATCTGCTTCAGGGAGCTTTCCACCGAACCGGTAAGCTCCTGCATCTTGTTGACGGACGCTGCTGTCTCCTCAGCGGATTCCACAAGGTTCTGCGCCCGCGTATTGACACTCTCTACGATCTCAGACAGCCGCTCCGCTTCCCGGATGAGCGTATCGATCGTCTCCTTGATGCCGTTGTTGTTCTTGTTGCTGTCATCCGCGGTGTTCTTGGAATTATCGGCAAGTGTCTTGATCTCCTCTGCGACGACAGCGAAGCCTTTTCCGGCATCACCGGCATGCGCGGCCTCGATGGAGGCGTTGAGCGCCAGCAGGTTGGTCTGGCTGGAGATCGCGATAACGTCGGCGTTGTTCGCTTCGAGTTTTTCCAGATACCCCTCGATCGTCGAGAGCACAACCTTGAGGTTCTGGGCGAAATCATTAACCTCACCCATGGACTCGGAGATCGCGTTGGTCTGACTGGCATTTTCCGCGCTGGAGCGCTCGATCTGCGCAATGGATTCGATCAGGTTGTCAAAGTTTTCACTGATACCGGATCCCAGGGAAAGCTTCTTTTCGTTCATCTCATCGCGGGCCTGCTGGACCTCGTCCGCGAGCGCCATCGCCTTGTCTTTTTCCTCGTAGGCCCTGTCCTTGATGTAATGGACGCAGTTGTGATGATGGCTGAAGCCGTTGTGGATCGCGATCGCCATCTCC
>JAILFA010000141.1 GCA_024687125.1 Lachnospiraceae bacterium | reverse complement strand
TTAAGCCATGGCTATGGGATCGTCAATGATGTGGAACCCATCACCCCCATGGAGAAAAGCCTGTTCACCGTGGACGAGCTCACCGGGATCATTCAGGCCTGTGCCAGAATGCGCCCGCATGGGATCACAGATCTGGAAGTGAAGAGCTTCATGAAGAAATTCAAGGATAAACGGTTCGCCGCGAAATGTGACAGAGATACGATCTTAAAGGGCTGTGAGATGCTCGGCATGGATGTGAAGGATGTCGCCGCCATCTGCATCGATGGAATGAAGCCCTACGCCGCAGAAATCGGTCTGCTGGGAACGGAAAGCTCCGGTGCGGAGTAAGCAGCGACATGATCAGGATCGACCTCATCACCGGGTTCCTCGGCTCCGGTAAGACCACCTTCCTGAGGTACTACGCAAAGTATCTCCTGGATACCGGCGTGCGACTGTGCATCCTCGAGAATGACTTTGGTGCCATCAATGTGGATCGTGTCCTTTTGCAGGATCTTCTGGGCGATAACTGCGGCATGGAGATGATCGTGGGCGGCGACGGCCTGGAAGCGCATCAGCGCAGGATGCGCACCAAACTGATCGCGATGGCCATGAGCGGGTATGAACGGGTTATTGTAGAACCATCCGGCATCTTTGATGTGGATGAGCTCTTTGATCTACTGTACGAGGAACCCATCGATCGATGGTATGAGATGGGGAACGTGCTGACCGTTCTGGATACCGGCCTTGCGGATAAGATGACGGATGAGGCAGACTATCTCCTGGCATCGCAATGTGCCTGTGCCGGACGCCTGATCCTCAGCCGCACGCAGTTATATGACGCAGGCCGGCAGAGGGCTGTCATTGATCATGTAAATGCCGCGATGGAAAAGATCGGCAGTAAACGCCGCTTCTCTCTCGGACAGGATGTCGAGACAAAGGACTGGGAGGATCTCTCCTCCGAAGATCTGGAGCGGCTTTCCCGGAGCGGCTTCCTGCGTGACAGTTATGTGAAGCAGTCCGTCATCGAGGACGGTCATTTCGCCTCGCTCTTCTGTTTCTACCTGGAGCTCCCGGAAGAAAGTCTCCGTGAAAAGATCAGTCGGATCTTCCATGATCCGGCCTGCGGCGGTGTCCTGCGGATCAAGGGATATATGCATACGACAGAGGACCGCTGGATTCAGATCAATGCCACCGGAGAGGCCACAGAGATCTCCGCATGCGATCCGGCGGAAAATGTCCTGATCGTCATCGGAGAGAATATGGACAAAACCGCGCTGAAGCAATACCTTCCGGTGCGATGACGGCAATGGTGATCGCCCGTATCGCCTATTGATCAGACTCTGTCCCGTATCCTTCGGCAGCCGGAATGCCCGGCGCAGTTTCAAAGTTTAGATCGGATCCTCCCTGTGCATCCCGTTCTATCGTGGCAGCAGATCATAGATCCCGTCCTCAGACAGGACGCCGCGCTTAAGGTTCGCGGGAAGCAGCCCTGCTTCATCCAGCTCGAAGTCATATCGCCAGTCTTTTCCCGTATAGTAGGCTTCCAGCCTGCCCGTATCTTCCGCTGTGCCACTTCCTGCGCGCACTTTGTCGAAAAGCTCTTCCATTTCCGCAATCCGTGTAAACGCTTCCCTTTCCTTCCGGCCGATACCAAGGATATTCTTCTCCATGCTTTCCAAAAGGTCGTGCGAATCATCCTCTATATGCGCCAGATACGTAATGACCAGGCCTTTTTGAGGCAGCACATAACATTTCTGTTTCCACTTGCCGTTGATACTGAATCCGCCCCGGTATCTCCAGATATAGAATCCATAACCGCCTTCCCGGTTCATCTGCTGCGTCGAGGTGGCGAGGCTTACATATTCTTCCGATACGATCCGGCTGCCGTTATAAATCCCTTTGTTATAGAGGAGCAGGCCGAACTTGCTCAGATCATGGACCGAAAGACGCATTTTCGAAGCCCCGTAGAAATATCCTTCCGGTGCCCGTTCGTATTCAAACGAAGTGATATCCATGGGGGCGAAGATCCGCTTCTCTATGAATCCTCCGAGATCGCTGCCGATGATATTTGCAAGTGCGACACCGACCAGAAACGGCGGGATATTGCTGTAGTCGAACTCTGCCTTTTCCGGGTCCTCGATCTTACATGCCAGCGCGTAATTCAGCCAGTGATCACTATCGTCCGGTCTGAACGGAAATCCCTTCACCGACATCGTAAGGAGCCGTCGTACACTGATCCTGTGAAAGCAGTCATATTGTTCCCGGGGGAGTGAACGGCAGTTTTCTGCAGGAAGATACTCCGTGATCGGGCAGTCAAGATCTATCAGACCTTCATCGTACAGGATGCCCACTGCCATTGACAGAACCGTCTTTGTGGCCGAATAGATCTCGTGAAGCCCCTGGGTATCACCGTAACGGTATTTCAGTTCGCCGTTCTGATAAACCTCTGTGCCGAACACATTCCATTGATTGGTCGTGATATCTTTTACAAATCCGTCAAAATCCATGGCTATCCCTGTCTTTTGTTTTCTCCGGTATGGGGCAGACAACCGGAGGAGTTTTTTCAGGCTTTGCCCCGATCGACAACCTGATTTCCCGCCGGAATGCCGTCAGTCTCGTAACGGAAACCATTATACCACGAGTTTGGCATTGTCGCCTGAAGATGTGGTTGTTTCCCGATTTACATCAGGGATGTGACAGCCAGCCGTGTCCGCCCTGTCAGGGAACTGGCGGATTTCAGAAAGATCACTCTGGATCCCGGGACAGAAGCGAAAGTGAGTTTTGAAATTAACGAGGAGATGCTGCGTTTTTGGACCGCGGAGGGAAAATGGGAAAGCGATCCCGGCAGTCCCCACAATCTTTCCGTCAACCAGGGCGATCAGTTCTGCTGCGTTTAGTTGACAAATCCAGAGATCTGATATAATATAAACATGTTTATATAAACGCGTTTATGCAAAAGTGCATTTAGTCAGCAAGAGTCATCTACACAACAAAGAACCATAAATTCCATCCCGCCATCTCGTATGGCAGGCCAATCAAAAACAGGGGGAAAGGCATGATACTGATCGTAAATACCACTTCGGATACGTCGGTCACCGAAGAGATGAAAAGGCTCACAGCCGAACGCGGCCTGGCAGCGGAGGTGATCGAAGCTGCCGGGATGAACATCAGCCACTGCATCGGATGCAATCACTGCTGGTTAAAGACACCCGGAGAGTGCTCGATCAAAGATGATTACGGGATCATCTTAAAAAAGATCATCCATACGGATCAGCTGTGGGTGATCTCCGACACAGCACTGGGCTTTCTGGATCATAAGGGCAAGAATATCTTTGACAGGATCCTTCCGATCGCAACGATGTACCTGAAATTCAAAGGCAATCAGATGCGGCACGTACCTCGGTATAAGGGGAAGACGGATATCGGGATCATCTACAGAGGTGAGCCCGACAAAGAATTTCTGCAAAGATGGAGTGAAAGAGCGGCGCTCAATTTTGAAAGCAGATCACTGGGCGTATTTGGAACGGATAAGATCAAGGAGGCGGTCTCATGCATGTGCTGATCATAAATGGAAGTCCGAGGGTAAAACAGTATAGCAACACGGATAAGATCCTTGAGAAATTTACCATGGGACTTTGTGAAAACGGAACCACCTTGGAACAGTATGAAATATCGGACAAAAAACAGTGGGAGGATATTCGCGGGGCATATTATAAGAACAGCAATATCCTGATCGCCCTTCCGCTCTATGTGGAATGTATCCCCGGGCTTTTGATGGAATTTCTGGAAACACTTCAGCCCAAAAACGACGGGACAAGGATCGCTTTTATCCTGCAGAGCGGGTTTGCGGAAGGTGTTCAGCTCAGATGCGGGGAAGCCTATCTTGAAAAGCTGGCCGGATATCTTGGATGTGAATATGCCGGCACCCTTGTCAAAGGGGACAATTTCAGTATAAGATTTTTTGAAGGGGACATGCGGGACAGGGTCACGGGGCCGTATTTGGAAATGGGGCGCGAATATGCCGCAAATGCCGGATTCGATACGGAAAAGTGCAAAGCCTTTACGGGCGCTGAGATCCTGCCGGCACCTGTGCGACTCTTGCTCCGCGTGGTCTTTCGGACGATCGGCAGGACCATGTTTACCAGGATCGCGCGCGGATGGGGATGCACGAAGCCCCTTGATTACAGGCCATATCAATAAGGAAGCGGATCATGGGAAGAAAGACAAAGATCACAAAGGAAATGATCCTGGAAGCGGCATACGAGCTGCTGGATGAGTCCGGGATCGGTGCGGTGGCGATCAAGTCCATCGCAGCAAGGCTCGGTTGTTCTACGCAGCCGGTTTCCTGGCATTTCGGGAGTATGCCGGAACTGAAAAAGGAACTGTTCCACTACGCCGCGACGAAACTGTATGCCCCGCTGGAAGAAGCGATGCAGGGCAAGGAAGCGATCGAAGCATTCTACATTTCCGGGAAGCACTATCTGACATGCGCCTGCGAGCATCCCCATGTGTTTCGGTTTGTCAATGTGGATGACACGACCGAGACCATCGGCGAACAGATGTACAGCGAGAACAGTATCTTTAACATCCAGTTTGATGAAGGTGCTTTCCGAATGCTGACGGAGCAGTTCGATATTCCGGCGGAAGCGATCAGCAGGGCGGTCAGAGATACGGTCATCTACACCCATGGTCTGGCCGTCATGATGATGTATGACAGTTACAGACTCTCCAAGGAAGAGGCCATCCGGATGATGTATGATCTCGGTGTCAGACTGCTCGGGAGTATAGGTATCGATCCTCCTGCCGGTTTCGGATCTAATTGGTAGAAAGCCTTGAATACAGACAGCTACAAAGAAAACCATCTGAACAGATTTCGTGAACTTGCAGAAAGATCAGAGCGTGAGAGGATTTATATCTATTCAGATTTCCATTCTCCGACAGGAGCATCCTTCGCTTATCAGGTGGCGGAGGATGGCTTTGTGCGCCTGTGGGGCGGGTGTGAGGACGCGGAACGTGTCATGGTGCGCTTCGGCTGTCCGGAGGACCTGGGTTACGACGAAGATTTTCCGATCGTGACACTAAGAATCGCCCCCACGCAGCCAAGATTTGCCGATGAGCTGTCACACAGGGACTTCCTTGGTGCTCTCATGAACCTGGGGATTGAACGATCCGTCATGGGGGACGTCCTTGTACAGGATAAGGAAGCCTATGTCTTTGTCTGCGAGCGTATCGCGCCTTTTATCACGGAATCCCTTACAAAGGTGAAGCACACGACAGTCAAAGCAGAGCCGGTCGGGGTTCTCCCGGAGTCGTTCGAACGAAAGCTCATAGAGGAGACGCTCGTGGCGGATTCCGAGCGTTTGGACGGGATCGTTGCGAAGGTCTATCACCTGTCCCGATCCGATGCCAAAGCCATCTTTGCTGCCGGAGAGGTGTTTGTTAACGGCAGAATGGCTGCAGATCCGACGACATGTCCTCAGGAAGGAAATGTGATCGCCGTAAGAGGGAAGGGAAAGTTCCGATACGACGGTGTTGCACGAAAGACATCAAAAGACCGGTATGCGATTGTGATTGCGCGGTATGGTTCCTAGATGACTGATTTTCACTGATTCCAAACGGAAGGAGAAAGAAATGGCTTATTATCGTATCGAATATTATTCACATGCTCTGCACCGTATGGCAGTTGCCCCGCGGCAAAGAATAAAGTAGACGCAGGTAAATGACAGGGGTATTATCGTCGCGCCGAGCATGACGGAAATGATCCCGAAAACATAGGATCCTGCCGCGTAACCGAAAGAACCGAGAGCTTTACAGACGCCGAAATTGAGATCAT
>JAILFA010000139.1 GCA_024687125.1 Lachnospiraceae bacterium | reverse complement strand
GACTTATGGACGAGTACCGTTCCTGCAGGAATCACTGTATCTTCTGCTTTATCGACCAGATGCCGAAAGGCATGCGGGAAACGCTTTATTTCAAGGACGATGATTCGCGTCTTTCCTTTCTGCAGGGCAACTATGTCACCCTGACCAACCTCTCGGACGAGGATATCGACAGAATAACGAAATATCATATGTCACCTATCAATATTTCGTTTCATACGACGGATCCGGAGCTTCGCTGCCGGATGCTTGGCAATCGTTTCGCGGGCGAAGCACTGTCCAAAGTGGACAGGCTGATCGAAAAGGATCCGGGGATCACGCTGAACGGACAGATCGTTCTCTGCAAAGGAGTAAATGACGGAGAAAGCCTTCGCAGAACGTTGAATGATCTGCTGAGATATGCCCCGAATCTGCAGAGCGTATCCGTTGTTCCGGTGGGACTCACCAGGTTCCGGGATGGCCTGTATCCGCTGGAACCCTTTTCTGGTGATGATGCAATACAGACACTGAGGATCATAGAAGAGGTCCAGAAGGAAGCGCTCCGCAAATTCGGCATCCATTTCGTCCATGCGAGCGACGAATGGTATCTTCTGGCGGGACGAGAAATCCCCGGGGCAGAGACCTACGACGATTATCCGCAGTATGAAAACGGCGTAGGGATGCTCAGACTCCTCATGGATACATTCCAGGAAGCTCTTGACGAAGTCACCCTCAAAAACATGTTTCCTGCGGTCCGTGAGATTTCCTGCGTGACAGGAATGCTCGCGTATGATACTATCAAGGGGCTGACGGAGCAGCTGATGGAGAAATTTCCTTCCATCACGATCCATCTTTATGGCATCAGAAACGAATTTTTCGGAGAATCGATCACCGTAACGGGGCTTCTCACCGGCGGGGATATTCTGAAGCAGCTGCAGGGAAAACCGCTCGGGCAGCGTCTTCTGATCCCGGAAAACCTGCTCCGTGCCGGAGAAGATGTCTTTCTTGATGATCTGCATGTCGGCCAGATGGAAGAGAAACTGGGCGTAGAGATCGTGCCCTTTGCTGGAGACGGACGATCGACGCTTTTTGCTCTGATGGGACTTGAAACGCCGGATCCCGCGAGGCCGAGACAGTCGTATGAGACAGGAGAATAAATGAAAAAGAACATCGTCGCTGTTGTCGGACGGCCCAATGTCGGAAAATCTTCACTTTTCAACGCACTGGCAGGAAAACGCATCTCCATCGTGGAGGATACGCCGGGTGTGACCAGAGACCGCATCTATCAGGATGTGGAGTGGCTTTCGCATACTTTTACACTTGTGGATACCGGCGGTATTGAGCCGGACACCTCCGACCAGATCCTGAAGCAGATGCGTGAACAGGCGGAGATCGCGATCGAGACGGCGGATGTCATACTGTTCATGGTGGATGGCAGGACAGGACTTGTCGACGCTGACGCACAGGTCGCGGATATGCTCAGGCGCTCCGCTAAACCTGTTGTCCTTGCCGTCAACAAGATCGACGCGTTTGAGAGAGATTCCGCAAATATCTACGAATTTTATGAGCTCGGACTGGGGGATCCGCACCCGATCTCCGCGGCAAACAGGCAGGGGCTGGGTGATCTGATGGATGAGGTGACCGCGTTTTTCCCTGCCGCAGAGGACGATGATCAGGAAGAGGAGGATGATGCGATCCGCGTCGCTGTCGTCGGAAAGCCCAACGTCGGGAAGTCATCGATCATCAACAGGCTGATCGGCAAGGACAGACTCCTGGTGTCCGATATCGCGGGAACCACGAGGGATGCCGTTGATACCAGGATCACAAATAACGGCAAAGAGTATGTGTTTATCGATACGGCGGGGCTCAGGCGAAAGAACAAGATCAAAGAGCAGCTCGAGCGTTTCATGATCATCAGAAGCGTCGGCGCGATCGAACGTGCACAGGTTGTCATTCTTGTCATCGATGCCGCGGAGGGCGTGACCGAACAGGATGCCAAGATCGCCGGGATCGCACATGAGAACGGCAAGGCGATCCTGATCGCTGTCAACAAGTGGGACCTGATCGAAAAGGACAACCATACCGTCAAGGAGTTTACGAACAGGATCCGGTCGACGCTTTCCTTTATTCCCTACGCGGAGATCATCTTCATTTCCGCCTCCTCCGGGCAGCGCCTTAACAAGCTTTATCCGCTGATCGACATGCTCAGCGAGAATCACGCGCTTCGTATTCAGACCGGCGTGCTCAATGAGGTCCTGACCAGAGCGCTGGTTATGCAGCAGCCGCCCGCTGACCGCGGAAAGCCGCTGAAGATCTTTTATATGACCCAGGTGGCAGTCAGACCGCCTACCTTTGTCGTTTTTGTCAACGATAAGGAACTGGCGCATTTTTCCTACATGCGCTACCTGGAGA
>JAILFA010000133.1 GCA_024687125.1 Lachnospiraceae bacterium | reverse complement strand
TCAAAAGAGCCTGTACCTGCATCATACACTTTGACGGAAAGAAGGATTCGTATGCAGAAATATCACATTGAAAAGAATACGGTACAGGAGACGCTGATCATCCCTCTTTACGGAAGGAAAGTCTGTTCGGACCGGTTTCCGTATCTTTTTAAGGACCCTGAGGCGGAGCGGATCTGCAGCATGCTGGATTATGCCTTCGCTGAAAAGGGCAAGCGGATGGAATCCGGCATTGGACTCTTTGGTGCTCTTGAGGTCGCGCAGCGTCAGTATGATATCGCCTGCGAAGTGAAAGAATACCAGGAAGCGCATCCGGATGCGGCCGTTGTAAATCTCGGGTGCGGTCTGGATGACACCTTTCGCAAGTGTGATAACGGAACATGCCGGGGATATAACATCGATATGCCGGATGTGATCAAGGTGAGAAATGAACTCCTGCCGGAAAAAGACAGGGAGAAGAATCTCGGCTACGACTTGAATGACGAGAGGTGGATGGATGAGATCGACGCCGGGGAGGGAGCGATATTCTACGCCACGGGTGTGTTCTATTATTTCAAAACAGAAGACGTAAAGGCGTTGTTTTGCAGACTGGCAAAGCACTTTCCGGGAGCGGTTATCGTATTTGATGCCTGCAACCGGCGGGGAGCAAAAATGATGACGAAGACCTGGCTCAGGGAAGCCGGTATAAGTGATGTGAGGGCATTTTTCTCGCTGGAGAGCCATGAGGAACTTAAAAACTGGAGCGGGGATTTTAAAAGCGTTTCGGCGAAGAGTTATATGCGGGGCTACCGGGACATCTACAGGGATGTAAGCCTCCTGCATAAATGGATGATCCGCTTCTGCGACAATTCGGTGAAGATGGTGATCGTAAAGATTGAATTCATGGGATCAAACAGCTTATGACAGAGCATGATCAAAAAGGGAGGAACTGAGAAATGGGACTGTTCAAAAACTTCGTAAGTCAGACCAGGAAGCCGGAAGGGTTTCTCGGAAAGATGATGGTAAACGGCATGAACGGCGGACATGCCAAAATGGCGGACTGGGGCATGGGTCATCTTACATCCATCGCACCGGAGGAGATCGTGGAACTTGGATGCGGAGGGGGAAGGAATGCCGGAGAGCTGCTTAAGAAATATCCGAGTGCAAAGGTGACGGCCATCGATTACTCCGAAGTGTCCGTCGGGAAAGCAACGGAATACAACGCGGAAGCAATTAAGAGCGGGCGCTGCAGGGTGCAGCAGGGAGATGTTTCTGCCCTCGCACTGCCGGAAGAAAAGTTTGATCTCGCAACAGCCTTTGAAACGATCTATTTCTGGCCGGGACTGGAAAAATGCTTTGCGCAGGCGGCCAAAGTGCTTAAGCCCGGCGCTGTATTCATGATCGTCAATGAATCTGACGGAACCGATGAAACCAGCCTGAAATACGAAAAGATCATCGAAGGCATGAAGTGTCATACGATCGATGAGATCGAGACGGCGCTCCGGAGCGCGGGCTTCTCGAAAGTCAAGTCGGATCACCACAAGAGCAAGCCCTGGATCACGGTGATCGCAAAAAAATAAGTGAAAGGCGAAATAAATATGAAAGCGGATTATAAAAACTGGATGCCGAAGGGCATGGTACTTGGGACAGCATGCGGGACCGGTATTGCACTGGTTCTCTATATCGTATTTGGAATTGCTCCTGTCTTGCAGGCAGGTACACTGAGAACGGTGCTTGGTACGATTTTTCTGGTGCTGACGATCCTCCTGGTTGTGGTCACCATATGGATGTTCCTGATGTACAGAGCGTTTTCCTACAACGGAAAGCGTCAGATGTCAAAACAGAACATTGATGGGATCGCAGCTTATGTAAATATCCCCGACGGAGGGAAAGGCCTTGATGTGGGATGCGGTAGCGCTGCGCTCACCATCGCCTGCGCGAAGAGAAATCCGAAAGCATCACTGGTGGGGATAGACCGCTGGGGCAAGGAGTACGCTTCGTTCAGCAAGAAACTGTGTGAGAACAACTCTAAGGCGGAGGGTGTCGGCAATACTTCATTTATGCAGGGAGATGCCTGCAAACTGCCGTTCGAGGATGAGACGTTTGACGCGGTGACCAGCAATTATGTTTATCATAATATCCCGAGCAATGACAGACAGAGTATTCTTCTTGAGACCCTGCGCACACTGAAAAAGGGCGGAACCTTCGCCATTCATGACATCATGTCACGGGCGAGATACGGGGATATGCAGGCATTTGAAAAGAAACTGAGAGACATGGGTTACTCCGAAGTAAAGCTCATCGATACCACGGATGGGATGTTTATGAGCCGGTTTGAGGCTTGCTGGATGGAGCTCTCGGGATCAACTTTGCTGGTTGGAAGGAAGTGATCTGAGATGAAGATTCTGGTATTCGGAGTCGGAGCGATCGGGTCATTGATGACACATTTCCTGTGCGAGGCAGGAAATGATGTGACGGTCGTTGCGCGCTCGACATATGAAGAACTGAATAATAACGGGCTGGTGATCAGGCACCGTCTGCAGAGGAAAACCACGGTCGATCATCTGCGTGTCCTGAAAGAGGCTGATGATGCGCACTATGACATTGTGTTCTCTGTCATGCAGGGACAGCAACAGCTTGCCCTTTTGCCGGTCCTGAAAACAGTGGATGCAGATCTGATCGTCCTTGTCGGCAATAACATGGAAACGGGCAGATGTGAAGAAGCGCTTAAGGACAGGCATCATCTGTATGGGTTTCAGGGTTCGGCGGGTCACAGGGAAGGCGGAGTGACCGTTGCGGGCCGCATGTCGACAACGGATCTGACGGTCGGGGGATTAGACTGCGCTCCGTCAGAATCTGATGTCGCGAAACTGAGGAAAGCTTTTGACGTTAAAGGATATAAGATCACGCCCGTTGATCATATGTATGCCTACTACATGTATCATATCGCAGAGATCATGCCCTATTGTTATCTGTCCTATCATCTGGACTGTGATCTGAGGAAAGCCACAAAGCACCAGATCGATATGATCATGGCCGCGACAAAGGAATGTTTTGATTATCTGAAGGAACAGGGAATCCCTGTTATGCCGGCAGGTGAAGATGATTACTACGACAGCGGCGCCAAGACGACGGCAATGCGCCTCTTATACAGAGTAATGTCTAAAACAATACTCGGGGAACTCATGGTTTCCGATCACTGCAAGAACGGGATAAAGGAGATGAAATATCTCGACGGTAAGTTTGAGGAATACCGTGAGTTCCCCGAGTATTGTTTTAGACATTACTCTGTATAAGAGGCGCATTGCCGTCGTCTTGGCGCCGCTGTCGT
>JAILFA010000128.1 GCA_024687125.1 Lachnospiraceae bacterium | reverse complement strand
TCAGCCGCGCCGGGGATCGTGGAGAAATACCGGTAGCCGACATAGATGTCCTCCGTGTATTCCACATAGTCGTCCGAGGCAAAGAAGCCCTCCGTGGAGGGGTAGTCCGCGATGTTCGCAGCCCAGGTGTCAATGAGGCGGCCGGAAGGATTCACAAGACCGGTCAGTGCCTTTGCCGCGGCAGCCGCGCCGCGCATGCCGCCCTGACCGATGAGCATGGCCGCCCGGAATACCGGATCCTGCGCGAACCACGCGGTATCGACGATGCTGCCCACGTTGAGCAGCACGACCACACTTTTGAACGTCTTTTTCAGCTGTGATACGAGCTTCCTCTCACTCGCGGAGAGGTAGAAATCGCCGCGGTCAAATAGACCCGCCGCCTGGAATTCCGCTTTGGTGAACTCCGTATACTCCACCTTGGATCTGTCATCCATCTTGCGGTCCCAGCCCTCACCGGAGTAGCGGCTGATCGACAGGATCGCCGTATCCGCCTCGGCGGCCGCGAGCTTTATCAGCTGGGCAGGCAGGGCGGGTTCCGCGATACAGCCGGCCAGAAGACCCTGTGCCCGCTGTTTTTCTACATATTCTCTGTAAAAGGGGATCGTCGCTTCGGAGACCGTGATCCGGTCCGGAAGAGCCTTCAGCGCGTCGTAGAGATTGACGGTCCCGGATACGGTGACATCGCCGCTTCCGCCGCCGCCCTTGACATAGTCAAAGGTTGCTTTGCCGAACAATGCCACACGTGCACCCGCTGCCAGCGGCAGGAGTCCGTCATTCTTAAGAAGGACGATCCCTTCCGCGGCGGCCTGTTCCGAGAGCTGCTGATGCTCCGGACTGTCCGTCACCCTGGCTCTGCCCTCATAAAGCGGCAGATTGGGTGTGTACCTGAATCTCCCCCAGCGGCCCGGTGTACTCATGTCCCCTCCTTCTTTTCCTTGTCTTTTTTCTTATCCCGCAGGGCATCCTTCTTTTTCTTGCCGGCTGCCTTTTCTTTTTCCTTTTCTTCTTCCTTATCCTTTTTCTCTTTTTCTTCGCGTTCCTTTTTTTCTTCCTCCGCCTTTTCCTTTTTCAGATCGGGCAGGGCATAGCGCAGCTCGTAGTACTGAACGCGCTGCTCAAAGACCGGATTGTTCTCGCTGCGCATGATCTCGAGGTACTCGTGGGCGTCAAATCCGTCCTCGCGGACCTGCAGGACCGCCACGGCGATGTTGCTGCAGTGATCGGCGATCCTCTCGCAGTCTGCGGTCAGATCGGTGAGCATGGGGCCGAGTTCCACGGAGCACTTGCCCTTGCGCAGACGCTTGATATGGCGTTTCTTGATCTCCATCGTGAGGGAATCGATGACCTCCTCCAGAGGTTCGACATCTCTTGCCACTGCCAGATCATTCTCAGAAAAAGCGCGAACGCTCATCCCCAGGACCTCGCGGACCGCGTCGCAGATGACAGCCAGCTCGTCGTAGGCTTTCTCCGTAAACTTCAGTTCCCGGTCCTCCATCTCGGCCAGGCCTTCGACGATGTTGCGGGCGTGGTCGCTGATCCGCTCAAAGTCGCCGATGCAGTGCAGGATCACAGACAGCTGATGGCTGGTGCGGATATCCAGCGGCGTCGCGTTGATCCTGACCAGATAGCTGCCGATCTCGTCCTCGTAGCGGTCGATGCGGTTTTCCAGCCGCACGACTCCTTCCTTGCCTTCAGGGGTATAATCCCTGATCTGCCGCAGCGCCAGATCCGTGCATTCCTGCGCATACTGCGCCATGACGCGGGCGGCGTTCCTGGCCTGTTCCAGAGCAAAGGGCGGGTTGGTAAGAAAGCGGTCGTCCATGGCCCTGAGGCTCATCTGCGATGCCCGCTCCTCTTTTTCCTTATCATCGATCGGAATGGTCTTCAGAACCAGCGCTACCAGGAACTGTGAGAAGGGCAGCATCAGCAGTGTCGCAACGAGGTTGACCAGTGTGTGGATGCCGGCGACCGCCACCATGCCGGCCTTGCCGTTCAGGAACGCAAAGTGCAGGAATGCATTGAGCGTGTAGAAGATGATCATAAAGGTGAACGCCTTGATCAGATTGAAGTACAGGTGCATCAGAGCGGTCCGTTTACCATTCTTGTTCGCGCCCAGCGAGGACAGGATGGCTGTGATACAGGTACCCACCTCGGCGCCGATGACGATTGGGATCGCCATGCCCATGGTGACGGTGACCGAAGCAGCCAGCGCCATCAGGATACCGATGGTCGCCGCGGAGGACTGGATGATCATCGTGAAGACGATACCGACGAGGAAGCCGATGACGGGATTGGCGAAGGCCGTGAGGATCTGGGTAAAGGTCTCATTGTCCGCAAGAGGCGTCACGGCACCGGACATCGTCTGCATGCCGGTCATCAGGATCGCGAAGCCCAGCAGGATCGTGCCGATGTTCTTGCGCCTGTCGCGCTTTGCGGTCATGTAGAGCAGGATACCGAGGAACGCCAGGAACGGCGTAAAGGTCGTGGGTTTAAAGATCGACAGCAGAATGTGTCCGCCGCCGTCGATGGAATTGAGCGACAGCAGCCAGGCGTTGGCCGTGGTACCAAGGTTCGCACCGAGGATGACATTGACGGCCTGTGTAAGGGTGATGAGTCCCGAATTGACGAAACCGACCATCATGACCGTGGAGGTGGAAGAGGACTGTACGAGCGCCGTGACACCGACACCGAACAGGTACGCGATAAAACGCTTCTTCGTAACACCCGAGAGGAACTTTTCCAGCGTCCCGCCGGAGAGCTTGGTAAGGCCGCCGCTCATCACGCTCATGCCGTAGAGGAACAGCGCAAGGCCGCCGACGATGCCGGCTACGATCGTCATGAGTTTCTCTCCTTACGGAAATGTCTGCTGATATTCTCCAGATTCACAGGTATACCTCCGGGTTTCTAAAGTTGCCAAGCCTTTTCAATATACTATGAATCCGCGGAAAAATCAATTGACCGGGCTCTTCCGGCCGTCAGAAAACTGCCCAGTACAGCGTGTCATCGATAATGACCAGCTGTTCGTCCGGGTCAAAATGATCCCAGTCCCTGTCCCCGAAGTACTGTTCGTAGATCTGCGGGTCCATATCGACGTGTTCAAGAGCGATCCCCGGTCCGTTGACATATTCCAGCAGGGTAAAGGGACTGACAGCCAGCACGCGCTCATTGATCTGTTCCCTTTTAAACCTCACTTCCGCATAGCTGTTGGGCGCGTAGGCGTCATTTTCGACGGCTACTTTCGTCACCCGGATCCCGGTCTCCTCTTCATATCGCTCGATTCTGCGAAGGACCGCGTTTGCATACAGCTCATCCAGCCGGTTGCTGAGATACCGATCTCCGATGATTGCCTGATCGAAAAAGATGTGCAGAAGCAGGAAGCCGATCGTTATAACCGCCAGAAAACGCCGCACACCCACCTTTTCCGTCATCCGCATCGCCGCGAAGATCAGAGCCGCCTGAGCCGCAAAAAACACAAATGCGACCCGCGGTGTCAGCGGCTGATCTCCCGAAAGAAGCGGCATCAGGATGTACCATGCCATCTCAACAACCGCGAGAAGCAGGAGTGTTATCAGTCTTTTCCTGTCCTTTCTTAAGAGCGCGGCAAAAAGAACTGCCCCGCTGATCAGTGTGACGATCAGCGGTGCCCAGACCGGCGGAAGCAGCCTCAGGCAATGATTCAGAAGCTGCCGTGTTTCACCGAGGATGTTCAGCAGGTTCCTCGGAAAGTCCGTGTGGATCACCTTGCCTGCCGCTTCTTCCTCCAGCCAGCCCAGCGCTTTGATCCAGCCGTTGCTCAGATAATCCAGAAGTCCCACAGCCCCGATCAGCGCATTACAGAGCAGTTCCCGCAGAACCAGCTTCCGGTCGAGTAAAAACTCCTGTTCCAGCACCAGGTACGCAGAGATCAGGATCGCAGCATATACGATAGCGACCTGATAAAAGAGGCACGCCACGATCGTACAGAGGACGCCCTTTATGTACTTTCTGCCGGCAAACGCACAGACGGCGAGCGTCCCGAACAGATAAGCAAACGCATAATTCACATGGTATTCGGGAAACATGAAATTTTCAGCGAATAAGACATTCGAAAAGATCAGCGCCGTACAGGATACATAGCCGAAGATCAT
>JAILFA010000127.1 GCA_024687125.1 Lachnospiraceae bacterium | reverse complement strand
CCAGCCGCGGTGCCACACTCAGCCTGGCAGCCGCCCTCTGCCCCCGCAATCGACGCATTCTGGTCAACCACCATGCCGATACCAGCCGCCGTGAACAGAGTGCTGAATTATATTGATGCTGAGACTCCAGCAGTACTTGTTGATAAAAAGACGGGCAAAGAAGTAATCCGTATGAAGGATATCAATATCGCTACCCTTCTGGTGTATCTTAGTAAAATTAGGTGCCATTTCAGCCAGAAGTTTGTGACGCTTGTACACATAGTTCTTATATGCCGCGTCGCCAGTGGCTTCGTAAGCCGCCAGCACTCCAGAATAAGTCTCACCCCACTCCTCGCTGCTGCGACGGAAACCGCCTTGCTTAAGATATGTAGCGGCATTGATATCCTTCACACGGATTACAAGCTCGGCAAGAAGGTTCCGGGAGACCGCGATATCTCCTTCAAGCAGCGGGTTCTGTCTGACAAGGTTGGGGTGAAGGACCTCACCATCGATCAGGAACTCGGCCAGAGAGCGGTCGCGAAGCGGCTTTACAAGAAGATGAACGGAAAAGAGGCGGATACGATCGAAGAAGCCCTGAAGTTTATGAAGGAAAAGGATGTTACCTACGTCAATCCGGAGAGCTATGCAAGGAATGCCGACGGAACCTATAACCGCTATGTATTTGAGCATAACCTGGAGGGCTATGAGGACTTAAGCTCCATGGTGGGAATGGTGCCCAATCCGGACGGCAGCCGCAAGATGATCGTGAATAAGAGCCTCATGAAGAACGATCTTCACAATCTGCAGATCAACCGGGCCGCCGTGAAGGGCAAGGGAACGGAGTGGTTTGTCCGGGATGCCGGAGAGAGCCTGAGACAGGCGAAACTCCTGGAAGCCGAGGCGGCGAAGGCCACCGGAAAAACACAGCAGGAACTTCTGAAGCGCGCACAGGAATTCCGAAATGCCAGCTACGGTCAGACGGTGGAGGGAATCCGCCAGATCACGAAGCAGGTGGATAAGATCATTGAGGTGCGGTCGATGATGCGCACCGGTCACAGCGCCCTTACCGCCGAGGCAAAGCAGATCCACCAGCTGGCCCTGCGCGTGGGCGAGGATATCGCGCCGGCCGAATTTACCCATATCCTGCGTGAGAATTACGGTCTTACACTGGAAGGATATGCGGATCTGATGGCGAGCTTCTTAACCTGATGCATATACGCGAACCGGTTAACTGTAACGAGATCGTACAGAGAAGGGAGACCACTATGTTTTGTCCGAATTGCGGAACACAACTTGCGGATGGTGCTCAGTTCTGCCCAAACTGCGGAAAGCAGATGGCGCAGATGGCAAGAGCACAGTTCGATCATGGCGACGCAGCAGAACAACCACAGGAAGAGAACGGATTCAAGGCGCTCGGTCGGACAATGGGCTACATGGCCAAATTCTGGTTTCTGTGTGCGGTTGCGGCGATCGCGATCTGTGCCGTCATCGGGATCATCGTCTGGCGTGTTGAGTATGCCGATGGTCCTAAACCCTTTGACGGTGCCAAGGTCAAGGCGCAGACGATCTGGGACACGAACGGATTGAGCGTTGAAGCAACGAAACTGGTCAGTCCGGATGCGAATCCGGATTACCTTGCGCTTAAGGTCACTAATAACACCGGCCGTGATCTCACGATCAGGAGTGTTTCCTGTGCGATCAACGGCGGTTCCGTGGCTTCCTCCCTGAAGCAGACAGCGGAGAACGGAAAAGAAACCACGATGAGACTGGAACTGGATCTCCACCATGTGGATGTCGATCATCTGGGAATTAAGACACCCGGCACGATAACCCTGGAGCTGCAGGCGCTGGATCCCGCAAGCGGGGAAGAAGTGTCACGTTCCGGAGTGCTGACGGTCAATACGACGAAAAAGGGGGAGGCGGCTTCTTCATCCTTTGCTTATTTTGGGAAAAAGCAGCATCTGTTTGACCTGGATGGCGTCAGCGTGAGCTCCTTCGGTTATGTCGTGGCCGTCAATGCGCCAAGCATCGGCATCGAGAATTCGTCCGACAGGTCCGTTCGGATCGATCTGCGGATCGATCGCATCAATGACCGGGAATTCCGCCAAAGGGATAAGTATTACAACGGCAGTACGGTTGTTCAACAGGGAGCGATCGGCGTCTGCTATGCTCCCGCCGACTTCACGGAGCTTAAGTTAATGGACGCCGAAGGGGATTTTGAATATGGAAACTTCTTCCCTGTGACAAACTTCTCCGGAAGCTGCACGATCTATGATGCCTGTGACGGAAGTAAGATCGATGAGATCCCGTTTGAATATGCAGAATCAGAATAGAGAAGGTATATATCAACTCATTGTGAAAAATGAAAGATAACGCAGATGAATTCTGAGAGGAGGACCAGATCATGTTTTGCAGAAATTGTGGCACACAGTTACCTGAAGGAAGCAGATTCTGTCCGCTTTGCGGAACGCCGGTGGCGGATATTGCTCCCGCCGGGGGGTGACACCCGCCGGACAGGGATACGCACAACCGGTGCCGCCACAGACGGTTCAACCGCCCGTCTATCAGCAGCCGATACAGCAACCGGTGTATCAGCAGCCTGTCTATCAACAGCCCGTCTATCAGCAGCCCATGGGCGGCGGCGCTTACGCCACCGGTGCCATGCTGCGGGATGCCGGAAAGTATACGCGCTATATGGGTGACAAGGCCATCGGTGTCGTGTCCGGTCAGGGAAAGCTCGTTGTCTATGACGATCGTCTGGAGTTCTACAAGACCTCCGGAAATCAGGCGGGCTTCGCCATCAATCCGATCGTGGGCCTTGCCTTGGCGGCGAATGATAAGAAGAAAAACCCGGTCGACACCTATTTCTACCGCGATATCAAAGGAGTTCGCAACGGCAAGTATTCCGGAATGATCCCCACATTGATCCTGGATCAGAAGAGCGGAAAATCCGTATCCTTTGCCAAGGCATCCGGCGGCATGGATCCAAAGGAATTGGCAGATCTGATCCGGCCGTATCTCAGGTGAACAGATCAGCGGCGACAGCAGTATGATGACCGATCTTTGGGATCGTCAGAGGGAGGCTTACCATGTATTGTGCAAAATGCGGAACATTGATAGCGGAAGGCGGGAAATTCTGTCCGAACTGCGGTGCGGTGGCAGGCGGCCCCGATGCGACGCCGGATACGACATACGCGGCCAGAGGGCAGTGGATGGCGCAGAACCTGCCGGAGGAAAAGCCGAAGAAGCACTATGGCTTCCTTATCCTGGTTCTCCTCGTATTAGCCGGCTTTGTCGCCTTCGGCATCTGGTTCTATATCAATGTCATCCGGTATGACCGCCAGACAACGCAGGAGGCGCAGGAGCGTTTCCTGAATTCCGAGGGAAGCGGTATCGGTGACAGCGCACTGGATCCCATCGAGATCAAGGAGCAGACGATCTACCAATCGGACTCCATGACGATCAAGGCGACCTATTATGGAGATGCGCTGGATAACCGGGTTCATTCCGGACGGATCGATTTCCCCTGCGACGGACTCTTTCTGGATGTGACCAATCATACGGGAGGCGAGCTGAAGATCCTCTGCGATTCCATCGCGTTAAACGGAGCGGCGTCGACCCTGGCACCGGAGCTTGACCTCACCGTGCCTGCCGGAGCAACGCAGGAAGGTATGGTCTGTATCTTCCATAATTCCCGCATGGACTGGCGGATCGACATGAAGCTGGTCAGCGTGGAGAACATCACCATGGAGTTAAAGGCCGTGGATACATCCGGGAACGTCGTGGATCAGACAGGGATCGTG
>JAILFA010000093.1 GCA_024687125.1 Lachnospiraceae bacterium | reverse complement strand
ACATGATCGAAAGCTTCTTCAGCAAGATGACAAAGCAGATGCTCCGTGGAATCCGCGTTGATTCTAAAGAAGAACTGGAAGCCCGGATATATCAATACTTCACTGAGATAAATGAAGAACCCGTCATCTATCACTGGAAATACAAGATGGATGAAATCTCACAAAATGAAGCGCTTGCGGTGTAACTATCAACTATTAATTTTTCAATGTACTAGTGTTGTGATCCGGAAGAATGGATCATCAATCAAAACTCTATCTGACCCGATAAACCATTCTATACGTCGAAATAGGTATTGACAAGAAGAATCGTCATCTTCGGAGCTGTACCTCAAAGCATTCTACTGATACGGTCCCCAGAGCAATCGTCCCTTGAGGCATACCCTCAGAGCAATAAATATTTATACTTTTTTCATTTGTTTCCATTAACGTCTTATGATACTCTGAACGCATCAACACTCTGAATGCATCACTGCTCTGTATGCATCTCGACTCTGTATACGTCACTGCTCTGTATGCATCTCGGCTCTGTATGCATCACTATTCTGCATATCTCAGGACCTTCTCATCCGCATCTGCGGTCGGATCCTTTCCTGTATGCTTATTCATGTTTCACATCTATTTCATCTATAGGAGGCAGATCATGTACACCATCACAGACGGAACCCGTAACCTACAGGCAATGCTGGAATCGCGCCGCGATCAACTTAAGCGGCTGATCGCAGAAACCCGGAAAGCGCTTTATCAGGCGCCGGACGGTCGTCTGCGCGCAGGTCACAACAATGGCCGCACACAGTATTTCTGGCGCAGATCAAAGAGCGATCGCCTCGGTGATTACATCAGTAAGAAAAACGCAGATCTGATCAGCAGACTCGCGCAGAAAGACTATGATGAAAAGATCCTGGAATGCGCCTCTCAGGAGTACCATTTCCTGGAACCGCTTCTGCGGCAGATGAAATCACAGCATCTTGATGAGATCTACAGCGGTATGAACGACCTGCGCAAAGCTTACGTGACACCGCGCGCGATCACAGACGAAATGTTTGTGCAGAACTGGCTTTCCGAGGAGTACGAGCATAAGAGTTTTTCTGACACTGAAACAGCGCCGGAATTCATCACAGATCTCGGCGAGCATGTGCGATCAAAGTCGGAATTGATCCTGGCAAACAGATTCCACAGTTTCGGCATCCCCTACCAATATGAATATCCGCTATATCTGGAAGGTTTTGGCCGGATACACCCGGATTTCCGGATCCTGCTTGTAAACTCACATCGTGTGGTATATCTCGAACACAACGGAATGATGAGCGATCCGGCATATCTGGACAGTTTTATGAGAAGGCAGGCCGCCTATATCAAAAACGGCTATATCCCGGGGCGCGATGTGATCTTCACCTTTGAAAGTGCCGATCATCCTCTGGACAGCGCCATTATCAATCGCCTCTGTGAAGAACTCACGTCAATGTAGAAATTTCATCTACGGTACATGAAGCTGCGGCTTGCTTTGCTTTTCATGTACCCACATCCCTCATTTCCTCGCCACACGGGCACAAAACAGAGCCTTTACAGTACACGAAACCGCGGCTTGCTCTGCTTTTCATGTACCCTCACCACCCATTTTCCTGCCGCGCGGATCCAAAACAGGGCCTTTACGGTACATAAAATCGCGTCCTGCTTTGCTTTTCATGTACCCACGCCACGCATTTTCCTGCTGCGCGGATACAAAGCAAGGCCTTTACGGTACATGAAACCGCGGCTTGCTCTGCTTTTCATGTACCCACGCCACGCATTTTCCTGCTGCGCGGATACAAAACAAGGCCTTTACGGTACATGAAACCGTGTCTTGCTCTGCTTTTCATGTACCCTCGCCACTCATTTCCCTGCCACGCGGATTCAAAACTGGGCCTTTACGGTACATGAAATCGCGGCCTGCTACGCTTTTCATGTACCATTGTCAATCTGTCAACCTTTTAGAACTGCCGAAAGCTGGCGAAAACCGCCGAGAATTGCCGAAAGCAGGCAAGAACAGCCGAAAACCAGCCAAAACCCGTCGACCCCCCGTCCGTCCTACAGAACAGCCCGCAGAGGCTTGATCGCCCCGAGAAGCTGCGTGATGAGCAGGGACAGCAGAAAGGTCCCCACCGCGAAGACAAAGATCGACCACTCGCCGATCGCGAAAAGATCCCAGGACAGATAACGCAGAAAGAGCCTTAAGAAGGCCATGTGGATCAGATAGGCGCCAAAGGTGCAGGCGTCGATCCAGCGAATGCTTTCGGCCCATTTCTCTTTGATCTTCTCCTGCGGGATCCTCCGGACGAGTCCGAAGATACCGACGCTCTGCAGCGCCACGGCAGGAGAAGCATAGCTGCCGAGGATCTCCTGAAACTCCGCCCCCATTGGGAATTCCTGCCAGCCGGAAAGGGCGCACATTACCCAGATGATCACGGTCCCGCCGATCGCCATCGCGGCCAGTGTCCGTGTGCTGAACTCCAGCTTCCCGGAGTTCAGTGCGTATCCCACGAAAAAGTAGAACGGATAGATCCCCGCTGTCTGGATCGTAAAAGCGATATCGATACCGAAGGCGCCAAACACCGGGAGGACCGAGAGAAAGACGGCGTACAGAACGAGAAGATATTTCAGAAGCCCGTCACTGCTGTGCTTTGTGATCAGACGGTAGAACGGGAGCAGCAGGTAGAGCCCGAGCAGCAGGTAGAGATACCAGAGGTGCGCCCAGCTGCCGCCCGTGAACAGCCGGTAGACGCCGTCCGCGATGAACAGCAGCGAAAACGCATCCCCGTTCATCAGCGTGTCAATCAGAGAGAACAGAACGCAGCAGATCAGCAGCGCAAGCGCTATCCGCCGGATGTAGCGGTCACGGAGCCGTTCAGGCGTGATCTCCCTGTCCGGATCGAGCAGAAGCGCACCGGAGATCATCAGAAAACAGGGAACCGCCCACATCATACTGTAGACGATACCCATCGCAAGTCCCGGACAGACTCGTGCGGACACCTCCGGGTACAGGAGCTCCGACACATTTGCCGTATGCAGGAGCACGATGCCGAGACAGGCGATCACCCGCAGCAGGGAAAACGATGTATTCCAGTTGTTCTTCTCACCAGACAAGGGCGTCATCTCCGATACAGCCTGCATCCTGATTCACATTCTTCTTTGCCGTCTGCGCCTTCTTTTTCTGCGCCTCGGCTTCTTTGGCCTTTTCAGCCGCTTCCTGCGCGGCCTCAGCGGCTGCTGCCGCCTCATCCTCGTACTTTGACTTTTCCTCTCTGAGTACAGGAGGGGCGCTCTCCGCCTCCTTGATAATGTCGGCCGGATCCGCCTTTTCTTCCTTCTTCTCCGAGGGCTTCTCCTCTTCCTTCGTATCCGCTTCCTTCACATCCGCTTCTTTAACGTCTGTCGTCTCTTCATCGCCGGAGGCCGTTGTGGTCCTTTTGATCTCATAGGTCTCCATCACGGCCGGTGCTTCCTCGTAAGCGGCGCTGCTCTGCAGCTTTTCATGTGCCATCCCGACAGCAAAAAGACATACGAGCGCCGCGGCGCCGATACCGACCATCAGTATGGTCCTTCGTTTCATCTGCTGTTCACTCACCTGTGATCCCCCTGTAAAGCACTATCTTTCCGTATATCCCCTGCTGTCGAACACGTAGTCTTTTCCGTCGACCGACAGCTTCTGATCCCTGACCGCATTGCCCTTTTTATCCAGGTATTTCCACCCCGTGTCATCCTTTTTCCAGCCCTCGATACAGACGCCGTTCTCCAGGATCGGCGGCCCGAGCAGCTTTGTCGCGTCATCGTCCTGGAAGTGCCACCACTCGCTGCTGATCATGGCGAATCCTGCCTTTTCCAGATACTCCTTGAGGATATTGGCGTTGGCGTTGTTGTGTCCCATGGCCGAATAATGACTCAGGTTGTGCATCTGGGTCTGCATCTCAAGCGGATGCGCCGGATCCGAAAGGCTTACGATCGTCATATCCATGGCCACGCCGAGATTGTGCCTCGATGCCGCTGCGGCCAGGAAGCTTCCCAGCTTGTAACTCCCCGAGGTCATCTCCCAGTAATAGGTATTGCGGTTCTCTTCCGTATCCTCGAGGAGCGGCCCTTCGCCTTCCGCTGGCGTCTCGCCTTCCGTGGCGCCATCCGCAGAAGCACCTCCTGCGCCTTCAACTGCGGCTGTCTGGCCGTCGCCCGTCGTCTGACCGACGCCCTCACCCTGCGCGGACAGATCCTCTGTCGGCCAGTCCGGCCCGGTCTGCCCCTCGGCAGCTTCCCCCTGTTCCAATGTCTCTCCGGCTTCCTCGGCCTCGAGCCTGGCCAGCTCCTCCAGCTCCTGCGCGGGTCTGACGGAGTCATCCAGTTCTCCGAGTGCGTGTCCGTTTCTCAAGTATTGAGCAAAGCTTGTGCGCTCCGGCCAGAACTTGTTTTCCGGCAGCTGCCAGTAGAGTACTTTATTGGTCTCATCGTAGATGTATCTCGTCGCGCAGTGCGGACGGAAGCTGTCGTTGATCTCGATCCGGTACCCGTCTTCATATAAGGACTGTGCCGCATCCAGCAGGCGGATCGCCACCGGATACAAAAGGGGCACCAGGAATGTGTCGTCGTCCAGCAGGACATCCTCGTATCCCGGGATCACCTGCGCCGTCACGTTCGGGATATAGTAATCGTTGACCATGTAGATCGAGGCGTAGCTGTTCGGTATGTCGTACTGACACAGCTCTCCGAGGTAATCCGGCAGATTGATCATGCAGTAATTGCTGTCAATATAGCCTTCGTGATCACCGATGCGGACCCGGAAAAGATTCTTTTCCCGGATCTCCTCCAGAACGCAGAGGCACTGTCCGGGCTGCGCGGAGGCGGTGACCTCCTTTTTATCCGTGTCTTTGTACAGATCCAGTTTTTTAGTGGGCCAGATGCTGGCGTAAAGGGTGCTGGGCTCTGTGAAGACCCGGACCTCGCCGACATTGTCATCCTCCGCCCGGGTGACCTTCATCTCAGCCGTCTGCGCGGTTTCCTCCGCGCCCTCAAAGGGATCCGAAAACTTCGCGTCGATCTGATCACCGACCAGCTCATCCCCGTCGGTGATCCCGGTGACGCGGAAGGTATACTCCTTACAGGCCTTCAGGTGCTCCTTTGTCTCATAGGTCAGTTCCTGACGGCCGCCGACGACACCGAGTTCTTCAAAATCCTCCCTGCCGGGCCTTTGGATCTCCACCCGGTAGGCAAGGCTTCCGGTGTCATTCCAGCGAAGCCTGTATCGGTTGTTCTCCAGCCTGTCATACTGCACCGTGACGACTCTGCTCAGCAGATCCGCACGGGTCAGCTGCGCGACTTCTTCCGTATGCCCCGGAAAGGAAACCTGTCCGTTGTCCCTTTTGACCTCGATCTCCAGGGTATACTGCCCGTCATCCTGCGGAATGGAAAAATCCCAGCCCGCTCCGTACGGGATCTTGACCTCGTAGTCCTTGAGAGAAAGCTCTCCCAGGGTTTCGCCGGATCCGCCCAGTTCCTTAAGAAGGACACGGTTTCCGTCAGCGGACGCAAGATAGACCGCGTAGCTGTCGCCGTCCCAGCCGCTCCAGCCGACCGTGACGCTCTGGTGCTCCACGTCGATGCTTCCCTGCTGGTTCCTGATCTCCGGATCGCACAGGTAGCAGATAAACTCCGCCTGTGATTCCCGGGGCACCTCCCTGCCGTCCTCGGACGGCCTCTTCAGGAAAAAGAAGAAGTCCCGGGCCGTGATCTCCACGCGCATCGGCCGGTTCTTCGCGAGCGAAAAGAGCTCCGCCGCCTTGAGCGTGCAGTCCGCACTCTTGCAGAAGCGATCGATCAGCGGATTCTTTGCATCTCCGCCCTCCCCCGCATCATAGATTGCCAGCCGGTAGCCGCTCGTAAAGTTCGCCGGTGTCCATTTGAACTCGATCGCGTCATCCTGCGCGTGACTGATTTCCAGAGCCGCATCACCCGGCATCACAGCGGGCTTGTCCAGGAAAAAGATGATCAGTGCCGCCGCCGAAAGAACGCCGAGGATCGTCAGCAATAAAAGGACAAGAAACGTCCTGCGTCCCCTTGCTCTGGATCGTTCCCTCCGCGACTTGCCCTTTCTAGCATGTCTTTTTTCGTATTTTCTGAGCGCTTGCCTTTCTTGTTCGGAAACGATAGGCATGAAAAAGAAACCTCAGTCGTGATCACTCATGCATCTGATGATAATCCTGGTATCTCCATGTACCCTTCTGGCCGTACTGCAGTTTGAAACCGCTCACGGCGTTCTTTTTGTTGTACTGAAAATCCGGGTCGTACACATAGGTCTGACCGCCTTCGTCGATCTCCACCCAGGAATGGATGGTAATGCCGCCGCGGGCGCTCGGAACATAGCCCACCACCTGTCTCGGCGCATAGCCGCACAGCTTGGCGAATTCATAAAAAGTCGCCGCCATGACGAAGCAGTTGCCCTTGTGATTGTTGAAGCCGAAGGAGGCGAACCATCTCGTACCGGGATCGCCGGTCTCCGGCATATCCGCTTTGCCGTGCCCGTAATAGGTCAGGTTTGCGCTCCAGTTAAAGGCAGATCCGAGATTCCATCCCAGAGAATCCAGTACTGCCGCCGCCTGCTCATAACTGGGGTGATCCGTTCCCGGGATCCCGCGCCATCCTGCCTGCGAAGCGGCCTGCACGGTGCCTTTGCCGCTGCGTCCCTCCTTGATGCCATAGTTCAGATAATGCAGGTAGTACTGCTTTTTATCCTCGCCGAACGCCGCACGCAGATCGGGATAATTGTTCCGGTAGACATCGACATTGAAATCTTCACTGGCCTGGCGTCCCTCGCTCATACCAAAGGTCAGAAAGTGCGTGAGCAGTCTGTTCGCGTTCGTGCCGTAGGCCGCTTTGAGGTCCGGATACCGCTCCGCGTAGTACGAGGCGTTGAATACCGGCGAATAATCGGTCTTCCTGGCGGATACATCCCTGGTACACGCAAGAAACGCGAATACGGCCAGAAATGCGGCCAGAAGATGCACAACGATCCTGCCCTGTTTTGTTCCCATTGCCTAACCCCCTAATATAGCATTACATTCAAACTTAATTATTTTACATTTCCTTCATGGCATTATCAAGTAGGTTTTCATACGGTTTTCGCAATATCTTACACGGATATGCGCATTGTTCAGATTATGATATAATTCTGTCATGAGTTACTATTCCTTTATCACTGTCATCATTCTTTTCGCACTGGTGGTCCTCTGTATCCTGGTCAGGGAAAATGCCCGTCTGTCCGGAGATGACAAGAGACGCTTCTATATGACCTATGCCCTGATCGCGGCGGCTGCCGTATCGGAGTGGTCGGGCATCTGGATGAACGGGCGGGAAAACATCCCCGTCTGGTGCATCCGCATCGCGAAATGCTGCGATTACATCTTTACCCCGCTCGCGGAGGCACTCTTTGTCGAGCAGATGAAGATCCGAAACATCTGGCGCAAGATCATCATCGGGCTTCTGGCATTCAATACGGTCTTCCAGATCATCTGCCTGTTTACGGACTGGATGATCGTCATCGACGAGCAGCACACCTATCATCACGGTATTCTTCACGACGGATACGTGGCACTCTGCCTGATCGTCCTGCTCTTCCTGCTGGTGGAATTCATCATCTACGGCAAATCCTTCAGCAGGCAGAACCGCAGATCACTGTTCGCGATCCTTCTGCTGGTCTTTACAGGCATGATGGGCCAGGAATTTCTGGGCGGTCTCAACCGTACCGGCTATCTCGCCTTTACTCTCGGCGCTGCTCTGATGTACATTCACTACACGGAATTTGCCCAGCTGGAAGCGGATGAACTGCTCATGGAGCAGCAGATCAAGCTCAGAGAGACAGATGCCCTCCGGGAAGCAAAACAGGCCGCGGAGGATGCTTCCAGGGCTAAGAGCAGCTTCCTTGCCAATATGTCACACGAGATCCGGACCCCCATCAACGCGGTGCTCGGCATGAACGAGATGATCCTGAGGGAATGCAGCGACCCGGATATCATGGAGTATTCGGAGGGCATCAAGACCGCCAGCGGCACGCTCCTGGGGCTGATCAACGATATCCTGGACTTCTCCAAGATCGAGGCGGGTAAGATTGAGATCCTGCCGGTAGACTACGAGGTATCGTCGCTGATCAGCGATCTGATCAATATGATCAGCAGCCGGGCCGACGAAAAGGGACTGGTCCTGACCTTGGATATCGACAAGCAGATCCCGGGCATGCTCAACGGCGACGAGGTGCGCATCAAGCAGATCATCACGAACATCCTGACCAACGCCGTGAAGTACACGGAGAAAGGCAGTGTGACCTTCCGCGTCGGCTATGAGCGGATCGAGGATGATCCGGACAGTATCCTGCTCCGGGTCTCTGTCCGGGATACCGGCATCGGCATCAAGGAAAAGGATATGGGCAAGCTCTTCTCGCAGTTTGAACGGATCGAGGAAAACCGCAATCGGAACATCGAGGGCACGGGACTGGGAATGAGCATCACCATGAGCCTTCTGAAGCTAATGGACTCAAAACTCGAAGTAGAGAGCACCTATGGCGAAGGCTCCGTCTTTTTCTTCACACTGAAGCAGAAGGTGGTGAAATGGGATGCCATGGGCGATTACGAGGCTTCCTGTCACAGCCATATCGGAAGGAGCAGGAAATACAGGGTAAAATTCATCGCCCCGCATGCCAGAGTGCTCATTGTGGATGATAATCCGATGAACCTCATGGTCATCAAGAGTCTGATCAAAAAGACCCTGGTACAGGTCGATACGGCGGATAACGGTGACGAGTGCCTCGCGCTTTGCGCGGACAGAAAATTTGATCTGATCTTCCTGGATCAGATGATGCCCGGCAAGGACGGTACGGAAACGCTTCATGAGCTCCGCGGCAAAGACGATGCCTGCAATCTCGAGACACCGATCATCTGTCTGACAGCCAATGCCATCTCCGGCGCAAGAGAACAGTATATCGCCGCCGGGTTTGATGATTATCTCGCCAAACCCGTCGATCCGGAAAAGCTCGAGGAGATGATGCAGGTCTATCTTCCGAAGGAACTGCTCGAAAAAGCGCCCGCGGAGACAGGCGGGGAAAGAGAACCCGCGGGTGAGGATCTCCCCGTTCCGGAGGAGCTGCTGTTCCTGCAGGAGCAGGGATTCTTTGACCTTAAGGCAGGGATGCGGTATACCGGAAGCCCGGAGGATTATCTGTCACTTCTCAGATCCTTCTGCGATTCGATCAACGAGAACGCCGAAACACTGGACCGTTTCTTCAAAGCAGAAGAGATCTCCGACTATACGATCCGGATCCATGCCATCAAGAGCTCTCTGAGAACACTCGGCGCTTCTGCCCTCGGCGAAACGGCGTTTCAGCTGGAGGATGCAGGAAAACACGGCGACTTCGACAGGATCCGTGAGCTGCACGATGATTTTCTGCAGAGCTTCCGGCAGTACCATGCCCCTCTCGCGGAGCTGTTCGCCTCGCTCAGCCCTGACGCAGACGGACTCCCGGAAGCCGACGCGGAGACAATGCAACAGGCTTATAAAGAGCTGCGGACGGCTGCCGCCGGAATGGACTATGACGCCGCGATGAAGGTCTTTGACGGCATGACCGTCTACGCGATACCCGCATCGGATAAGGAACGCTGGGATCATCTCAGAGAAGCGCTCGAATGCTTTGATTTCGGCGAGATCGGGAAACTGTTATCTTAGAAATCTCAGAGCGTCCGTACCGCACGCTGTCAAACATTTTCCGCATCGGATACATTCCGCGCTGTTGTGCTCCTGAACAGGCTTCAGCTGCACGGGACAGACTGTCTCGCAGCTTCCGCAGCCGGTGCATTTTTCGGTATCCAGCCGGATCCGCAGGAGCGCAATCCTGTTGAAAAGACCGTAAATGGCTCCGAGCGGGCAAAGCACCCTGCAGAACGGCCGGAAGACAAAAACACTGAGCACCGCGACCGCGATCAGAACCGCCACCTTCCATCCGTACAGGAGGCCGATCAGTTCCGTCAGATTCCTGCTGGTCCAGACCAATGCCGCGCCGCCGACCGTTCCCTGCGGGCAGATATACTTGCAGAACGCGGGAATCCCGATTCCCCTGGAAAAAGCCGTGGCGATGGGAACAGCGATGACAAAAACGATCAGGATGAGGTATTTGAGCCACCGCAGAAAGCGAAAAGCCCATTTTCTTTTCGGAGACGGGATCATGTAGAGCAGCTCCTGCAGCAGGCCGAACGGACACAGCCATCCGCAGACGATCCTCCCGAAGACGATACCGAACAGCATGATGAGACCGACGGTCAGCGTATTGATGCCGCGGCGCAGCGCTGTAAGGCTTGTCTGCAGAGCGCCGAGCGGACAGGAGCCCACAGCTGCCGGACAGGAATAGCAGTTCAGGCCCGGAACACAGAGCCCCTTGGATCTGCCGCGGAACAGTTCCCCGGTCCAGAGGCCCTTCAGATGCGCATTGCACGCAAGTGTCGCAAGGACCTGCGTGATCTTCCTCTTTCTATCCAAGACCGATGCACTCCAGACAGATCAGGCAGGCCTTCATCCAGTTTTCCCGAAAGCCGCCGTTCAGGCAGCCGAATACCGTAAGGAACGCGCCGAGAAGCAGGAAGATGATCCGCGCGGCAAGGATTCTGTTTTCGGCGGGTGATCCTTTCATCGCGGCGTTACTCGCTCTTTACGGCGGCATCCAGCGTTTTGCTCATCCAGGCGTAATCCGACTGACCTTCCCTGAAGCCCACGATCCGTCCGTAACGGTCGATCACGATACTGACCGGGATCCCGGTGATCTCGTAGCTGCCCACTCTGAAATCATTAAAATAGTAGATCGGCAGACCGATATCATATTCCTGCGCGTACGCCTCCACTTCCGCCGCGGACTCCTGCAGATCGATCATGATCGTGACCGCTTCATCAGCGGAATAGGCGGCATCTGCAGCTTCCATGTCCGGGATCTCATAAAAGCAGTACGGACACCAGGTCGTAAAGAAATTGATGTAGACGGCTCTTCCGAGAAAGTCGCTGATGTGGACCGGTGTTCCGATCTCATCGTAAAAGACGAAATCCGGCAGGACCTGTCCGACCTGACAGCCCTCGCCGTACTCACTGGCGAGTTCCTCGCGCCGTTTTCTGTATTCCTCGAGGTCCGCGGGAGCCGCAGGATCCTCTTCCTCCTCCCAGACGGGCGGTGTTCTGTGCCACACCGGGTCATCCGGCAGAGAGCTGATCACGATATCGCTCGCGTTTTCATAGGAAGTCAGCTTTTCTCCGAAGTCATAGTATTCCTCCCAGTCGGAATTCAGCGCCGTGTAGATATCCTCTATCGCAGCTGACCGTACACCGACGAACAGATCTGCATTCTCGCGCAGGGTGAAAAACGGATCGCTGATACTGAGGATTTCCTCTATGGTAGCCGGTATGCCCAGCGCGCGGACCTGTTTCTCCATCTCTTCTTCATATCCGCCGAAATCAGAGCCTTCTTCGTCAAAAGAACCGATGAGCGCAAAGGAACCGTCGTGGTAAGAAAGCGTGCACAGCCTTGTCCAGACGCCGTCCGCCGACAGAACAGCCGAGCCCTTTTCCTCCACAGCGATCACGATCCGATCATCCTCCCTCCAGGTGAAGCAGGCGCACTCGCACTCTTCGCACACGGAAACAGGAAAGGTCGAGCCGTCGAAGTCTTTGATGCTGGCGGCGAGTTCTACCCCGTTTTCCGACGCCTTGTACATTTCCAGTTCAAGAAGACCTTCATCATCGATGTTCGCAAACAGCAGCTCGCGCTGGCCGTCAAGGTCGAAATCATCGAGCAGGAAGCCCATGGGTCCCTGCGGGAGTCTGCCTTCCGTGGAATAAAGGGTAAAGGCGCGCTCCGGAGAATCCCACACATAATGGCCGTGGTATATTTCGTCACTGCTGCAGAGATACTCCCGTTCCGCGGCATAATCGTACAGCATTTCATCCGCGGTCGGCCCGTTTTCCGCAGGCTCATCGATCACTACGGTCTCTTCCTTCTTTTCTTTTTTCCTCGTCTTTTTTTCCTTTTCCGTCCCGCTGCCCGCATTCTGCCACAGGAGGATCCCGCCGACAATGAGACCGGCGACAAGGAGTACGGAGATGATCACAACCGGGATCAGCCAGGGCCGCTTTTTGGGGGGATTGGATCCCACCGGGTTCCCGCATTCCAGGCAGAACTTTGAAGCTTCCGGGATCTCTTTTCCGCATTTTTCACATATCATCTTATTTGCCCCCGTGATCGTAAAACCATGTTAGTACTGCATCTTCAGCTTGACCCGCAGGATTCGCCGTACGGATTCATTGATCCTGTCCTCTGTCAGTTCCCCGTTCATCACCGCATCCAGAACCGCCTGCCGGGATTCGGGAAAATCAGATGCCATGAGAAGCATATCACATCCCGCCCGTAACGCCAAGACGGCAGATTCTCCGGGCCGATAATGCTCACTGACCGCGCCCATCCCGAGGGCATCCGTGATCACGATCCCCTGGTAACCGATCTCGTCACGCAGCACGTCCGTGATCAGCTGCTCAGACAGGGATGCCGGCAGATCACTTCCCGTGATGTTCGGCAGGGAGATATGTGATGCCATGATCATCTCGATCCCCCGCTCACTCCCGTCGATGAACGGGATCAGTTCCGCCTCATACATCTCCTCCAGTGTCTTGTAAGAATAGGCATACCCTTCATGCGTATCCTCCGCAGTGCCGCCATGCCCCGGAAAGTGCTTATAGCAGGAAAGGATCCCGTGCGCCTTCAGGCCCTCCGAATAGCTCCACGAAAGCGCCGCCACTTCCTGCGGATCGCTCCCGAAGGAACGGTCTCCGATCACCTGATTGACCGGATTGGTCAGGACATCGGCGCAGGGTGCCAAATCCAGGTTAAAGCCCAGATCGCTCAGATAGGTGCCGATGGTATCGCCCGCGTCGGCAACAGCCTCTTCACCGTCAACTGCAAGCAGCTTTGCTGATCTGACCCGCGGGGCCGAAAAGCCCCTGTCGCCGCTGATACGTACGACACGACCGCCCTCTTCGTCCAGCCCCAGAAAAACAGGGAAACCGCATCTGTCGACGGCATACCGCTGCGTATTCTGAAGCATTTCCCTGGTCTGCTCCTCCGAGACCAGATTGGGATCAAGGTAGATGATCCCTCCCACCGGATAAGCCTCAAAGGCGCTTCTTGTCTTTTCTCCCGCGGCGGTCACTTTTTCTACGCCGGTAAACGCTTCGGGCGTGACAAAGAAGAGCTGCGTGACCCTGTCCTCAAGCGACATGGAAGCCAGGTAACGCTCTACATCATTGTCTACATAATCTTCAATATCGAAGGGTTCTGCACCGCCGACCGCAGCATCCGGCTCATCCGCAGCGGGCTCCTGTTCGGCAGAGACGGGTTCTTCATGCAACCCTGTCTCCCCTGCAGAGATGAGTTCCCCCTGCAGCTCAGATTCCTGTTCCGCGGCTGCTGCCGCGGAAACTGATGTTGCTGTGTTCTCCTGCTCCGCAGCTGCCGCGGAAGTTGACGCTGTGGCGACCTCCTGCTCCTGCGTCTGACCTGCAGGCTGATCCCTGCGGATCATCACGCCGATCCCCGCTGCTGCAAGGACCGCCAGCAGAACTGCAGCCGACAGGAGCAGCAGCTGGCGTCTCTTTTTCAGTTTTCTTTCGCCTGATGTGTCCACTGATACCGGCTCACTTAACACGCTTTTGTCATACTGTTACTGTTGAATTTCCGGACAGAGATCCTTCCGGAAAACGGACCTGACTTATCGACTTATCAGATTCATCATTATACATCCGCCTGACCGGCTGCGCAACATAGCCCGGGCGCTTAAAGCCTATGTTTGGAGACTGAGCATGGCGTCTGCGCTTGGAGACAATGCATGGAAACTAAGATTGGGAGACTTAATCAGGAGACCAGGCTTTGAGACTAAGAGCCTTATGAAGCCGGTTTTCCATATAAATCGAGTTCTATTCCATGTTTTATCGGGATGCATTCAGCACCATATCCCGATAAAAACTATAATAATTGGATTCTATCGGGTTACTAATTCTGCGGATCTCTGGACTTTTCCCTATGAAAAGAGCAAGCAGCATCTTTTTATAGGGATAGCAAGAATGCGAGGCCTTTGCCCTGCCCCGATTAAAACATCTAAAAACTTCTTTTATAGGGATAACACTGTTTCGAGGCCCCCGATAAAAATCACATCTAGGCTTCTTTTATAGGGATAGCACCATTTCGAGGCATTTTCTCTACCCCGATGAAAGTGAATCAAACCTGCTATTTATCGGGATTGCTTCAAAAATCCCCCTCCGTGTCCAAAATAAGCTTACCACTTCAACAACAGAGCTATAAAACAGTAAAAAACCGCCGGATGCGCTACGCCCATCCGGCGGGGTACTTGAACTCTTTCTTCCGGGTTACCCGAGGATCTCTTTCTTCCTGGTTACCCGAAGAACCCTTTCTTTTTCTTCTTTCCTCCGGAGCCGCCCGGCCTGCCGGGTCCGTTTCCGTCGCCATCTCCGAAGCCGCCTCCGTCACCGGCGTTTTCCGCCGCCTTCAGGGAATTACCGGTCATCTCGTCGAACTGCTTCAGAAGGTCTTTGGCTTCCTTGGAGAGCTTGTCCGGCACCTGAACGATCAGCGTCACATAGTGATCACCCCGGACATTGCGGTCGCGCAGGGAAGGAACACCCTTGCCGCGCAGCCGCACTCTCGTGTCGGTCTGCGTACCGGCCTTGACATCAAAAGCGACCTTGCCGTCAACTGTATCGATCAGCACTGTGCCGCCGAGAGCCGCAACCGCATAGGACATCGGTACGGCAGAGTAGATATTGTAGCCGTCGCGCTGGAAGATCGGATGATCGGCAATGATCACCTCGACCAGCAGATCGCCGCGCGGCCCCCCGTTGATGCCGGGTTCGCCCTTGTCGCGGATGCGAACGCTCTGTCCGTTGTCGATGCCGGCCGGGATCGAAACCTGAATCTTCTTGCGGCTCGCGACATAGCCGGTTCCGCGGCAGTTGTCGCACTTGGCCTTGATCATTTTGCCGGAGCCGCCGCACTCCGGACAGGTCTGGACATTGCGCACCGTTCCGAAGAACGACTGCTGCGTGAAGACCACTTGGCCCTTGCCGCCGCACTTCGTACAGGTCTCCGGCGTAGTCCCCGGCTTGGCACCGGTGCCCTTGCACTTGGGGCAGGGATCCTTGAGCGTGAGCTCGAGCTCCTTTTCAACACCGAACACAGCCTCCATAAAGGTGATGCGTACGCTGGTGCGGATGTTGGCCCCCTTGGCCGGGCCGTTTCTGGATGCTCCGGATCGTCTGCCGCCGCCGAAGAAATCGCCGAAGATGTCTCCGAAGATATCTCCGAAATCCGCTCCGGAGAAGTCAAATCCGCCGCCGCCGAAGCCGCCGGCACCGTCGAAGGCCGCATGACCGAACTGGTCATACTGCCTGCGCTTTTCGGGATCTGACAGCACGGCATAGGCCTCCGAGGCCTCCTTGAACTTTTCGGCCGCCGAAGCATCGCCCGGATTCATGTCCGGGTGATACTTCTTTGCCAGTACACGGTAGGCCTTCTTGATGTCGTCCTCGGATGCGCCCTTGGCTACACCAAGCACCTCATAATAATCTCTTTTCTGCTCCTGTGCCATCGTTTATTACACTTCTCTGTAGTCACCGTCAACAACATCATCGTTTCCGCTGTCGTTCGAAGAACCCGAAGCGTTCGCGGCTCCCATATCCGGGCCCATGCCGCCCATGTTCGGGCCGGCGCCGCCGGCAGCCTGCGCGTTCTCATAGACCTTGGCGAACAGCGCCTGCGCATCGGTCATGAGCTTTTCCTTCTTGGACTTGATATCGTCGATCTCGCCGTCCGAAAGCTCGCGGTCCTTGGTCTGCTCCAAAACTTCCTTGAGGCTCTTCAGGTCATCCTCGACCGTCGCCTTGGCGGAAGCGTCGATCTTGTCGCCGACTTCATTCAGGGCCTTCTCTGTCTGGAAGACAAAGCTGTCAGCCTCGTTGCGGGCATCGATGCCCTCCTTGCGCTTCTTGTCCTGCGCCTCGAACTCGGCCGCTTCCTTGATCGCCTTCTCGATATCGGCGTCACTCATGTTGGAGCCGGCCGTGATCGTAATGTGCTGCTCCTTGCCGGTGCCGAGATCCTTGGCGGACACATTGACGATACCGTTGGCGTCGATGTCAAACGTGACCTCGATCTGCGGTACGCCGCGCATTGCCGGCGGGATACCGTCCAGACGGAACTGTCCGAGGGACTTGTTGTCTCTCGCGAACTGACGCTCACCCTGCAGGACGTTGATGTCCACAGCGGTCTGGTTGTCAGCGGCCGTGGAGAACACCTGACTCTTCTTGGTCGGGATCGTCGTGTTGCGCTCGATCAGACGGGTCGCAACACCGCCCATCGTCTCGATGGACAGGGACAGCGGCGTGACATCGAGCAGCAGGATATCGCCTGCGCCCTCATCGCCCGCGAGCTTGCCGCCCTGTACGGAAGCGCCGATCGCGACGCACTCATCCGGGTTCAGGCTCTTGGAAGGCTCCTTGCCGGTGAGCTGCTTGACCTTTTCCACAACACACGGAACACGTGTGGAACCGCCGACCAGCAGTACCTGTCCGAGATCGGAATTGGAGAGGCCGGCGTCCTTCATGGCGTTCTGTACCGGGATCGCCGTCTTTTCGACGAGATCGCTGATCAGTTCCTCAAACTTCGCGCGGGACAGATCCATGTCAAAGTGCTTCGGGCCGTCCGCCGTCGCCGTAATGAAAGGCAGGTTGATGTTGGTCGTCGTCGTGGAGGAGAGCTCCTTCTTGGCCTTCTCGGCAGCCTCCTTGAGACGCTGCATGGCCATCTTGTCGCTGGAAAGGTCCACGCCTTCCTTTTTCTTGAACTCCTCGACCATCCAGTTCATGACACGGTTATCGAAGTCATCGCCGCCCAGATGCGTATCGCCGTTCGTCGCGAGAACCTCAATGACACCGTCGCCGATCTCGATGATGGACACATCAAAGGTGCCGCCGCCGAGGTCGTAGACCATGATCTTCTGCTCTTTTTCGTTGTCCAGGCCGTATGCCAGCGCCGCCGCCGTGGGCTCGTTGATGATACGCTTGACCTCGAGGCCTGCGATCTTGCCGGCATCCTTGGTGGCCTGACGCTGTGCGTCATTGAAGTACGCGGGAACCGTGATAACGGCCTCGTTCACCTTTTCTCCGAGATACTGTTCTGCGTCAGCCTTGAGCTTCTGCAGGATCATCGCGGAGATCATCTGCGGCGAATATTTCTTGTCGTCGATATTGCGGCCGTGATCCGTACCCATATCACGCTTGATGGAAGCGATGGTGCGGTCCGCGTTGGTGACCGCCTGACGCTTTGCCGGCTCGCCTACGAGGCGCTCACCTGTCTTGGTGAACGCGACGATGGACGGTGTAGTCCGCGCACCCTCTGCGTTCGCGATGACCGTGGGCTTTCCGCCTTCCATAACGGCCACGCAGCTGTTGGTTGTTCCCAGGTCGATTCCGATGATCTTGCTCATTTTCTTGTCCTCCTCTTCTCATGCATCCGCCGCGAAGCGCGGGGAATGCGAATACTGTACTGTGTTGTGTTGTGCTGTTCTGTATTTCTATTCCGAAACCGCTACCATGCTGTGCCGGATCACGGTATCGTGATACATATATCCCTTCTGCAGCTCCTGTGCCACGGTGCCTGACGGGTACTCATCCGTCGCCGGCGTCTGCATCACCGCGTTGTGGAAGGCCGGGTCAAATTCCTTCCCGAGTGCCTCGATCGGTGTCACGCCAAGATCCGTGAGCGCTTTCGTCAGCTGCTTGTAGATCATGTTCATCCCTTCGGCAAAGGAACCCTCCTTATCGGCATCCGGCGCCGTCGCCAGTCCCCGCTCGAAATTGTCGACCACCGGCAGGATCTTTTCGATCACATGTGCCGCGCCGGTGTCAAACATCTGAGATTTTTCCCGCTCCGTGCGCTTGCGGAAGTTGTCAAACTCCGCGGCCTGTCTGAGAACCTTGTCCTTGAGCTCATCGATCTGAGCCTTTACGGGATCCGTCTCTTCAGCCTTCTCTCCCTGCTCTTCCGCGCTCTCACCCGCCTCGGCGGCGGCTTCCTCTCCGGCTTCCCCACCCTTTACTTCGGGTTCTTTTCCGGGATCCGCGGCCTTATCGTCCTGTGCCGCTCCCTGCGGCTTCTTCTCCTCTTTGCCGGCGCTGTCTTTTATCCTGCTGTCCTTCTTTGCCATTATCTCTGCCTCCTTTACGGCCTTTTATTCCTTTTTATACAGATCGTCCAACTGCCGCATCACGTTCTTCATGATGGCGACCACACGGTCATAGTCCATACGCTTGGGCCCGATGACACCGACCGTACCGCGCATCCCGTCTCCGAGATCATAGGTCGCGGTCACCACGCTGCAGTCCTGCATGTTCGCCGCCGGTGCCTCCTCGCCGATGTAGACCTGGATCCCTTCCGCCTGATCCGCCTGTGAAAGGGACTTCAGCGCGATGCTCTCGAGCTCCGTCTTTTCCTCAAACGTCGTGATCAGCGCAGATGCACGGCCCTTGTCGGCCAGCTCCGGATAACGGAAAATGTTGTTCGTGCCGCTCGTGTAGATCTCCAGGTTGTCATCCTCCCGGATGGTCTCCGCCGCCGCGTCCACGACCCTGGCGATCACATCGCCGTGTTCTCCCGCTTCCTTTTTCATTGCGGCGATCATGCCGAGGGTGATCTGGTCGGCGCACAGGCCGTTCAGCCGCGTGTTGAGGAGCATGTTGAGCTTCAGGATCGTCTCGTCATCCGAATTCTCGGAAACGTCGATCATGCGGTTCTTGATGACATTGCCCTCCATCACAACGGTGGCCAGCAGGTGCGCTGTATCCACGCGCGAGATCTGGATGAACTTCAGGCGGTTGCCCTTAAGGGCCGGCGCGGAGATCATGGTCGCGTAATTGGTATTGACGGCCAGAAGCCTTGCCACCTGCTTGAGCATCTTCTCAAGCTTTTCCTCCCGTTCCAGGAGGAGCTCCTTCATCTCGTCAACCTCGCGCTCCTTGCTCCGGAGCATCTCGTCGACATAGATCCTGTAGCCCCTGTCGGATGGAATGCGGCCGGCCGAAGTGTGCGGCTGCAGGATCAGCCCCATCTCTTCCAGATCCGCCATCTCATTGCGGATCGTCGCGGAACTGAGGTTCAGATCCGTATCCTTGGAGATCGTCCTGGAACCGACCGGCTCCCCGGTCGCCAGGTAGTTTTTCACGATCGCATGCAGGATCTTCGTCTTTCGTTCATCCAGAAGCATCTGCCCATCCTCTTGTTTGGGGTGTTAGCACTCACCTCTTTTGAGTGCTAACATGCACTGAACATAAAATAGCACGCCGTATCCTCGATGTCAACAAGGATACGGCGTAAAGAATATTAAAAAAGTATTAACGATTCGCTCTTAATTACAGATCGAAGGATCCGCTCTTGTCTCCGTTGAAGACATAGTAGACCTTGTTCTCCTCGGTCTTGACATAAAGCTCGAGATTCTTGATATCGGAGATTTTGCCGCCCATGTCATAGCGCCAGACATTCTTGGCGTTGTTCACAAGCTCGTTGTAGGAGATTCCTTCCGGCTTGGCGCTGCACTGCAGGACGAAATTGATCTTCTTGACAAGGCTGATCGTCGACTCTACGGAACGCTTTTTCGCGGGCTTCTTAGCCGCCGTCTTTTTTGCCGCGGGTTTCTTTGCGGCTGTCCCTGCTGCCGCGGGCTTCTTTGCAGCCGTCTTGGCCGCCGCGGGGTTCTTTGCCGTCTTTGCTGTCGCTGCTTTTTTTGTCTTCTCCATCCTGTGCCTCCTCCCGGATTCCCGATCGAATCGTAGAAAAAATCATCTACATATATTAAACAACTCTTCTACAAAGATAGTACACTTTTTTTTGCGTGTCAACTTCCCGTTGATAAATAAGGCTTACAGCACCCCTGCCGCAAAAAGGATCAGTACCAGTGTGCCGAGCACGATACGGTACCAGCCAAAAGGCTTGAAATCGTGCTTTCTGATGTAGTTCATGAACAGCCGGATCACCAGGATCGATACGGCAAAAGCGACGATCATCCCGACCGCAAGAAGACTGATCTCCGCGCCGGTAAACGCCGTTCCGTGCGCAAGGAACTTCACGACCTTGAGCAGACTGGCTCCCGCCATCACGGGTACTGCCAGGAAAAACGTGAACTCTGTCGCGATGCCGCGCTCGACGCCGATGAGCAGCGCCCCGAGGATCGTCGCGCCGGACCGGGAGGTTCCCGGAAAAACCGCGGCGATCAGCTGAAACAGCCCGATGATCAGCGCGTATTTGAAATCGATCTCTTCGAGATGACGGATCGACGGCTTTCTGCCCCTGTTTCTGATCTCGATGACAAGAAACGCGACGCCGAAGACGATCAGCGCAATGGCCACACAGATCGGATTGTAAAACACCGCGTCAATGGCGTCGTCAAACAGGATCCCGACGACAGCCGCGGGCAGGCACGCGATCAGGATCAGGACCCAGAGACCAATGATCTTGGGCTTTACGGTAATGGCGCTGCGTTTCTTTTTATGATCCCGCCGGATCCCGAAGGGCCAGAGTCTCCAGAAATACAGAACGATCACGGCGAGGATCGCCCCCAGCTGGATAACGACCAGAAAGACGTCCCAGAATTCCTCGGACACTTCCATCTTGAGAAACGCGTTCAGCAGGATCATGTGGCCGGTCGAGCTGATCGGCAGCCACTCGGTGATCCCCTCGACGATACCGTAGATGATCGCTTTTAAAACATTCAGCATTACCTGTACTCCTCTTTGGTGAACCTCTCAAGTGCGGCGAGCGAACGCTTTACCTTGTCCGTATCGATGCAGTACGCCATGCGGAAGAAGCCCGGTGCTCCGAAGCCGTCCGCGGGGACGAGAATCAGATCGTATTTTCTGGCCTTTTCGCAGAAAACGACCGCGTCATCCTCCAGCGACTTCGGGAAGATGTAGAAGGTCCCGCCCGGCTTTACGACAGAGTATCCGAGTTCCACAAGCTTGTCATAGATCAGATCGCGGTTGACCTCGTAGACTGACAGATCGCTCGTGAGATCACAGGTGTACGCGACCGCGATCTGGATGATGGACGGCGGGCAGTTGTGTCCCAGTCCGCGCGAGATCTGTCCGCACATCGGCACGATCTTGTCGGCCTTTTCACAGGCCGGATTCACCGCCACATAGCCGATCCGCTCCCCGGGCAGAGAGAGCGCCTTGGAAAACGAGTAGCACGAAAGCGTGTGATCATAAAACTTCGATACATACGGGGCTGTCTTTCCGTCGAAGACGATCTCGCGGTAGGGCTCGTCCGAGAGCAGGAACACGTTGTGCCCGAACCGCACGGAAGCATCGCGGAGCATCTGCGCCAGCTTCTCCAGGGTCTCCTCCGAATACAGCACGCCCGAAGGATTGTTCGGCGTGTTGATGAGCACCGCCGCGGTGCGCTCGTCGAGCATCTCCTCAAAAGCCGCGAAATTGATCTGCAGGGTCTCCCTGTCCGCCGGCACCACACCGAGTTCAACGCCGGCACCGGTGATGTACGGGTTGTATTCCGGGAAATACGGGGCAAAGGTGAGTATCTTATCCCCGGGTTTAGTCACTGCACGGACCGCGTGTGCGACGGCGCCGGCCGCACCTGTTGTGGGAAAGATATGGTTCGCGGTATAGTTCATCCCGAACCGGCGGTTCAGGGATTCGGCGATCTTTTCCTTGTAGAGAGGATGCCCCAGCGTCGGCGAATACCCATGGAGCTTGACCGCGTCCTCATTCTGAAGAAGCCGGATCATCTCATCCGTAAAGGCCTGAGGAGCAGGTACCGAAGGATTGCCGAGGCTGTAGTCAAACACGTTTTCGTAGCCGATCTCCTCGCCCCGCTTTGCCGCGAATTCTGAGAGCACGCGGATGATGTTCTTCGCGCCCAGCATTGCTTCATATGTTTCGTTGATCATCTTGTTTCCTCCCTTTTCCCACTGTCGGTCAGCAGGTGATTCTCCATCGCGCCGATCAGCTGTTCCGTCCGGTCAAGCAGCTCCGCGCCCGGGTCTTTTCCCTCCGGCGCGTGATACCGCAGCACGAACTCCGGCGTTCCCGTCCCGTAAAAGGCAAGTGCCCCGGTGTACTGCTCCATGAGCGGCGCGATCCCCCGGATATCGATATCCGCGTCGCGCCTCATCTTCACCGAGATCTTGCCCTGGCGGCCCGCGATCCGTGTGATGTAAAGTGTATGCGCACGCGCTCTGAGGAGCGAGATCCGGATCAGCTGCATGGTACTGACGGGCGGCGGACCGAAGCGGTCGACAAGTTCCTCCTGCATGTCCTCTTTTTCGCTCTGCGTCTCTACCGCGGCGATCCTCTTGTAGATCTCGAGTTTCTGCTCCTCATTGAGGATATACTCGGCCGGGATGAACGCGTCAACGGCGAGATCCACCGTGGTCGAAAACTCCGGTACCCCGCCGGGATCCTGTGCCCCGGTCTTTTCCTGCACAGCCTTCTGCAGGAGCTTGCAGTAGAGATCGTACCCGATCTCCTCGATGTGGCCGGACTGACTCTTGCCGAGCAGATTTCCGGCGCCGCGGATCTCCAGATCCCGCATGGCGATCTTGAAGCCGCTTCCCAGATCGGTAAACTCGCGGATGGCCAGAAGCCTTTTTTCGGCGACCTCCTTGAGCATCTTGTCCCGCTGGTACAGAAGGAACGCGTAAGCGGTCTTGTTCGATCTGCCGACGCGCCCGCGCAGCTGATACAGCTGCGACAGTCCCATCTTGTCCGCATCGTGGATGATCATCGTATTGACATTGGGAATGTCCAGTCCGGTCTCGATGATCGTCGTCGATACCAGAACATCCACTGTCCCGTCGATGAAATCGTACATCACCTTTTCCAGTTCATGCTCGGGCATCTGTCCGTGGGCGCAGGCGATCCGCGCGTTCGGGATGAGTGCCGCGAGGTGTGACGCGATCTCCTCGATGCGGTTTACCCTGTTATAAACATAGTACACCTGGCCCTTTCTGGCAAGTTCTCTCGTAACGGCCTCCCGGACCAGTTCCTCATGGTACTCCGTCACAAAGGTCTGGATCGGCTGGCGGTCGTTGGGAGCCTCCTCCAGCAGGCTCATATCCCGAATGCCTATAAGGCTCATATGGAGCGTGCGCGGGATGGGCGTAGCCGTAAGTGTCAGTACATCCACGCTCTCCTTGAGTTTTTTGATCTTTTCCTTATGCGCGACGCCGAAGCGCTGCTCCTCGTCCACGACAAGAAGTCCCAGATCCTTGTACTGCACATCCTTGGAGAGCAGACGGTGCGTCCCGATGACGATATCGATCACGCCGGTCCTGACACCCTCGATCGTGCGCTTCTGCTCCGCGTTCGTCCGAAAGCGCGAAAGGAGCTCGATATGCACCGGATATTCCTGCATGCGCTTGACAAAGGTATTGTAATGCTGCTGTGCCAAAATCGTCGTGGGAACCAGGACCGCGACCTGCCGGCCCTCCTGCACCGCTTTGAAGGCCGCCCGGATCGCGATCTCCGTTTTACCGAAGCCCACGTCGCCGCAGATCAGGCGGTCCATGATCCGGTCGCTCTCCATGTCTTCCTTGACCGCGGCGATCGCGTCGAGCTGATCCGCCGTCTCGGTGAACGGAAAGGCATCCTCAAATTCCCGCTGCCACACGGTATCTTTTCCGAAGGCGTGTCCCCGGATCGCCTGCCGCTTCGCGTAGAGCTGAACCAGATCCTCCGCGATCTCATCCACCGCCGAGCGGACTCTGGCCTTGGTATGAGACCATTCCGAGCCGCCGAGGCGATTCAGTCTGACCCGCGGCTTGTTCTCCCCGTCCGACCCCGCCGCGTATTTCTGCAGCACGGAGGCATCCGTGGCAAGGACATACAGGATCCCGCCGTCGCCGTATTCCACCTTGATGTAGTCGCGCAGCGTATGATCGGTCTCGATCTTTTCGATCCCGCGGTAGATCCCGAGTCCGTGATCCTCGTGGACGACATAGTCGCCGACCTTGAGTTCCGTAAAGCTTCCGATCTTTTCCCCGCGGTACGTCCCGTGCTTCTTGCGGCGCTTCTGCTTTTCCGGCGTAAAGATATCCGATTCGGAGATCAGGGAAAACTTCGCCTCCGGCAGCGAGAACCCATGGGCCAGATGGCCGTAGTACAGCATCACCTCGCCAGGTTCGAGCGTCCGCATCGGATCCTCATTGTAGAAAGAGATCACGTCGAACTCTCTGAGCTCCTCGACCAGACGCTTGGCACGGGACCGGATACCGCTGATCAACACGACCTTTTCATGATTTCTCGAGCGCTTGCGGATCTCCTCCGCGAGTCGGGGGAAATCGTTGCTGTAGGCCGCGATGCCTGCAGTAGCGATCTGAAAGGTGTCCGCCGTACGAAACGCTTCCATGTCGCGCGGCGGTTCGAGCGCGGACATCACAAGCGCTCTTCGGCCTTCCACGGCGTCATACGCCTGCTGCGGCGTAAAGAGAAGGCTTTCCTCGCCGGGGAGGCAGAGCCCCGTGAGCATGCGCTGCGACATGCTTTCCGTGTACTCACGGTATACCTCGCCGATCTGCGCGATGATCCGGACCGGTTCATCAAGAAAGACAACGCTTTCACCGGCGGGGAAATAGTCGATGAGACTGGACGCCTCGTCAAAGAAATAGTGAAAATACGGATCGGCGTTGACACTGCCCGGTGTCTCCTCCATCGCTTCGATGAAAGCGTCCGCGTCGGTGCGAAGCCGGTGCGCTTCTTTCGTCAGAAACTGTTCCTTCAGCTTCTTTTCGGCGGCCGCGGCTTCCCCGCGGATCCTTTCGATCCCGCGCCGGCGCCTCTCCTCATCGATCACGAGCTCCGTCGCGGGATAGATCACCAGCGTTTCCAGACGTTCGAGCGAGCGCTGTGACAGCACATCAAAGCTTCGCACCGAAGTGATCTCATCGCCCCAGAATTCCAGACGATAGGGATCGTCCTGCGTCAGGTCAAAGACATCCACGATGTCCCCCCGGCGCGCGAACTGCCCGGGGCCCTCCACCACCGGCACGCGGATATAGCCGGTACGGAGGAGATGTTCGCATACCGCCTCTTCGGAGATCGGATTTCTCCTGTCGATGAACAGGCGGCTGTCCTTAAGGATCCCGAGCGGGATCTGCGGCACCAGAAGGGATGCCGCTGTCGCCACGACCGTCATGGGCCGGCCGTCGATCAGACGCTTTAAGGAGCGTATCCTCTCTGTTTCGATCTCATTGCTGTGGATATCCGCCTGAAAGAAGATCACGTCCTTGGACGGCCAGGCAAAGGTGTTGCGGTCATAGAATCGGTATGCTTCGCAGAGCTCCCGCATGCGCTGCTCATTGTGTGTCAGGATCAGACGGAAACGGCTTTCGGAACCGAGCGCGCTGATAAAGGCCCCCTTGGAAGCCTCAGCGATCCCTGTCAGTCCGATGGGGACACGGCTCGTTTTCCAGGCGTCCGCGAGAGAGCGGAACGCCGGCACCTCCAGCAGTGCCGCGTCAATCGCTTTCACCGGTATCCTCCGCCGAAGCTTTGCGGTTGTATCTGTTCATCGCCGCTGAAATGCCGTCCGTGATCGCAAGGATTGCCGCGTCCGCGGCATCCTCCAGGACCCTGTCCATCACTTCCCACTCCTCGCGCCGGAAATTGCCGAGCACATGCGGAATGAGGCTCCCGGCAGGGCCTGCCTCTCCCACGCCCACACGCAGGCGCGCAAAGCGATCCGAACCGAGCATCTGTATGATGTCCTTGAGACCGTTATGTCCTCCGGCGCTTCCCGAGGGTCTGAGGCGCAGAAGCCCCACGGGAAGATGGATATCATCAACGATCACGAGCAGTTCGGTCTCCGGATCGACACGGTAATAGGAAGTCAGAGCCTGAATGGCCGTGCCGCTGCTGTTCATGTAGGTCTGAGGCTTGCAGAGCATCACCCTGCGCCCCTCGATCATCCCCGTACCGGTCAGCGCGTGACCTTCCACTCTGGTGACCTCGATGCCGAACCTCTCGGAAAGCCTGTCGACCGCCAGAAATCCGGTATTATGTCTTGTTGCCTGATAGCGGTTTTCCGGATTGCCCAGTCCCGCGATGATAAACATGTCTGTCTTACTCCGCTGTCTCCTGCCCTTCTGTCTGGGGCGGCATTTCCAGGAGTGCCTGCTGATAGCTCTCCAGGATCCTGTCCTGCAGAACCTGGCGCATCTCCTTGTTGATCGGATGTGCCACATCCCGGTAGGTACCGTCTGTCGATTTCTTGCTCGGCATCGCGATGAAAAGGCCGTTATCGCCTTCGATCACCTTGATGTCATGAACAACAAACTCCCCGTCGAACGTCACGGACACCACTGCCCGCATCTTTCCGTCCTGCGTGATCCTGCGCACTCTTACATCTGTTACGTTCATCTCCCCTTCTCCTTCCCCCTTAAGGATTTTGCTTTGCTGAATCTATGCAGTTTTTAAAGTACAAACCTCTCGCTGTTTTCAATGACGATCCTGACGCCCTTGTCCCCCTTGTAATAGGAGTTGGCCTGGATCGTCGATCTGCTCTCCACAATGCAGTTTTCTATGAAGGTGTTGTCGCCGATATAGACATCGCCCAGCAGGATGGAATTTTTGATATAGCAGTTATTCCCGATAAATGTCCCGCCGAAGAGCACCGAGTCCTCCACCGTCCCGTTGACGATACAGCCGCTCGAGACCAGGGAATTGGAGACCTTGACACCGACATTGTACTTGGCCGGCGGCTTGTCCTCGACCTTGGTATAGATATCCGGGAAAGTCCGGAAAAACCAGGTGCGGATCTCGGGCTTCAGAAAATCCATATTCGTGCGGAAGTAATCGTCGACCGTCGCGATGTTGCTCCAGTAATCGGTCATCTTGTAGCCGAAGATCTTTTTCTGCGCGCGGTAGCGGATCAGGATGTCCCGCACGAAATCATACCGTCCCTCCGCCTCGCAGGTCTCAATGAGTTCGATGAGCTGCCGTCTGCGGATCACATAGATCCCGCAGGAGATCGTGTTCGAATGCGCGATGACCGGTTTTTCCTCAAACTCGTTGATCCGGCCCGTCTCGTCCATCTTGAGAATTCCGTAGCGCTCCGCGTCCTTGTCGTCATCGATGTCCTTGCAGACCACAGTGATATCCGCGTTTTTCTCGATGTGGTAATCCAGCACCCTGTTGTAGTCCATCTTGTATACGCAGTCGCCGGAAGTGATGATCACATAGGGCTCATGGCATTCCTTGAGGAACCAGAGGTTCTGTGAGATCGCATCAGCCGTTCCGCGGTACCAGAAGCCGTTTTCCGAGGTGATCGCCGGCGTAAAAGTGAACAGCCCGCCCTGTTTCCGGCCGAAATCCCACCACTTGGAACTGGAGAGATGCTCGTTCAGACTCCCCGCGTGATACTGCGTGAACACGGCAACCGTCTGGATATGGGAATTGGACATGTTGCTGAGCGCGAAATCAATGGAGCGGTAAAAGCCCGCGATCGGCATCGCACATACCGCCCGCTTTTTGGAGAGTTCCCGCATCTTATTGCTGCCGCCGCCGGCCAGAATGATCCCGATCGCCTTCATGATTTCACCAGGGTCCTTCCGCTGTCCAGGATCCCGTCGGGGTAATCCTCCGGCGTCGTCCTGCCATAGATCATCACATTCTTCCCAACGGTCACTCCGTCGGGGATCACGCTCTCCTCACCGATGGTCACAAGCTCATCGCGGTAGATCTGCGGTCCCGTCTCGTTCTCCTTTTCGGGAAAAGCGCCCAGGCGGACATTATTGCCGATCTGCACGCCCTCCGCCGCGATCACCTTTTCAAGGGTACATCCCGAGCCGATCACATCGTCATTCATCAGGATCGAGTCCCTGATCACCGTCCCCTCGCCGACTGTCACACCACATCCGATGATGGAATGGATAACGCTGCCGTAGATCTCACAGCCCTCACCGATGATAGAACGCTCCACCTCGGACTCTCTCCCGAAATACTGCGGCGGCTGCGGGCGGTTGTTCGTGTAGATCTTCCAGTATTCCTCGTAGAGATTGAACTCCGGAACGATGTCGATCAGCTCCATATTGGCCTGCCAGTAGGAAGTCAGGGTTCCGACATCCTTCCAGTAGCCGTCGAACTGCCAGGCATACAGCTGACAGCCGCGGTCCCTGCACCAGGGGATGACATGCTTTCCGAAATCCAGACCGGACTGGCTCGCGTTCTCCGTAAGCGCGCGCTTGAGGACATCCATGGAAAAGATGTAGATCCCCATGGAAGCGAGATTGGATCTGGGTGTTTCCGGTTTTTCCTCAAAATCGACGATCCGGCCGTTCTCATCGGTGATCATGATTCCGAAGCGCCGCGCCTCCTCCCAGGGAACCGGCATGACGGCGATTGTCACATCCGCGTGGCTCTTTTTATGAAAATCGAGCATCTGCTCGTAATCCATCTTGTAGATGTGGTCTCCAGACAGGATCAGCACGTAATCCGGATGATAATCCTGCATGTACTCCATGTTCTGGTAGATCGCGTTGGCCGTACCCGTATACCACTGCGTCCCCTTCATCTTTTCGTAGGGAGGCAGCACGGTAACACCGCCCACATTGCGGTCCAGATCCCAAGGGATACCGATGCCGATATGGGAGTTCAGCCTGAGCGGCTGATACTGTGTGAGGACCCCCACCGTATCGACACCTGAATTGATGCAGTTTGACAACGGGAAATCGATGATGCGGTATTTACCGCCAAAAGAAACCGCCGGCTTGGCCATCCGTGCCGTCAGTACTCCGAGTCTGCTCCCCTGTCCGCCAGCCAAAAGCATGGCGATCATTTCCTTTTTGATCACTTCTGTCCCCCTGAAAAGTCGGGTGATGCCATATGGTTGTATTTTATCATAGGCAGCGATTTTTGTGAATACTGATTGCGTTGTTTTGTGGGAGTGATACTATATTAGAGTAGGATTATGATCTGAGGAGGTATCTATGGTATCGATCGATTTTTCACATCCGGTTTCCGTCCATTTCATCGGGATCGGCGGCATCTCCATGAGCGGTCTCGCGAGGATCCTGAAAAATGCCGGTTTTCGCGTCACAGGCTCCGACCGCGAGGAAGGAGAACAGGTAGAGGAGCTCAGAGCCCTCGGCTTCGAGGTCGCTGTTCCGCAGCTCGCCGATAACATCACCCGGTTTTCACCGATCGATCTGGTCGTCTACACCGCCGCGATCCACCCGGACAACGAGGAATATGCCGAGGCCGTGCGCTGCGGGATCCCGATGCTCACACGGGCCGAGCTTCTGGGACAGATCATGGCGCAGTACGCCCGCTCCGTCGCTGTTGCGGGAACCCACGGCAAGACCACCACGACCGCCATGCTCTCGCAGATCCTCACGGAAGCCGGCGCGGATCCGACGCTCTCCGTCGGTGCCGTCTTCCCGGCGATCGGAGGCAATGTCCGGATCGGCTCCTCCGATGTTTTCGTCGCGGAGGCCTGCGAATACACCAACAGCTTTCTCTCTCTTTCACCGCGGATCGGCGTCATCCTGAACATTGAAGCGGATCATCTCGATTTCTTCAAGGATCTCGATGACATCCGCTCCTCGTTCCGGCGTTTCGCCGCGCGCGTCCCGGAAAACGGAACCGTCATTCTCGGGGATACGATCCCGGATCCGCGGGAGATCACGGATGACCTGCCCTGCAGAAACGTGATCACGACCGGTTTTGCGCCGGACAGTGATCTGCTCGCCGAGGATATCGTTCATGACCGCATGGAGACAAAGTTCCGGGCGGTCTCCAAAGACGGCTCCTCCCTGGAGATCACCCTGCAGGTCCCCGGCGACCACAATGTGCGCAATGCCCTGGCGGCCATCGCCGCCGCGCGTCTGCTCGCAGTCGATGACGCCGTCATCGCGCGGGCGCTCTCCTCCTTTACCGGCGCCTCCCGCCGCTTCCAGAAGCTCGGTGTGAAAGGCGGCGTCACCATCGTCGATGATTACGCGCATCATCCGTCGGAGATCCGCGCGACACTGACCGCTGCGCGCTCTCTTGGCTTTTCACGCGTCTGGTGCGCGTTTCAGTCGCATACCTATACGCGCACCAAGGCTCTGATGGACGATTTCGCGGACGCGCTGACACTCGCGGACGAGGTGGTCCTCGCGGACATTTACGCGGCGCGCGAAACAGACACGCTGGGGATCAGTTCCCGCGATCTGCAGGAAAAAATACGGAATCTCGGGCACCCCTGTTATTATTTTCCGTCATTTTCGGAGATCCAGAGCTTTCTTGAAAAAAAATGTTGCGAAAACGACCTGTTGATATTCATGGGAGCCGGTACGATTGACAGGATCGGATACTCCATGCTCTCCGACTCCTGATTTTCCACTTTTCCCACAATGGGGAAGAAAATTTTTTCTTCCCCGGATGGTGGAAATCCGATCCGCCAAATGCAGGCGGTGGAAGAACTTTTCCACGGAATCCACAATATCCACAGACATCTGGAGTGCCCGCCAGTACTGGGCTCGCGGCCATTTTACCTCTACCATTTTCAGGATCCCTGTGCTATAATCCAAATGCTTGTTACGGGGGTTACATGCTTTATGATGGGACGTGTTTCGATCAACAGAGAATCCGGAGTCGAGGCGGATACTACCGCTGTCTCCAATATCTTTATCGATGAATATATGAGTGAGGCCAATGACGCGCAGCTCAAGATCTATCTGTATCTGCTGCGTATGATGCGCGCCGATCTGCCGACGAGCCTTTCGGATCTCGCCGACCGTTTTAATCTCACGGAAAAAGATGTCACGCGGGCTCTGAAATTCTGGGAAAAGCGCGGGATCGTTTCCATGGAGTACGACAGATCGCGCAAACTCACCGGCATCCATCTGGAGGATCTCGCCGGCCGGGCACATGATGAGATCCACGTGGCCTCTCTTCCGGCCGCTGAGACGCCCGCTCCCGCGGAGGAGCCGGTTCCCTCCAAGCCGCGCCGCGCCGCTGCTCCTGTGAATGCTGCGCCTGCCGCGGAACCGGAAGACTGCTCGCAGCTGATGTTCATCGCGGAGAGATATCTCAAACGGCCGCTGAGTGAGGCGGATGTCCATTCTCTTCTCTATATCCACGATACGCTCCGGTTTTCCGACGAGCTCATCGACTATCTTCTGCAGTACTGCGTGGAGCGGGACAAACGGGATTTCCGCTACATAGAACGTGTCGCCGTACGCTGGCAGGAAAGCGGCTACGAGACACCCTCGCAGGCAAAGCAGGGATCCTTCAAATACGACAAACGTATCTACGAGGTCATGGATCTGCTCGGACTCTCCAACCTGCCGACAGCCACGGAGGCTGCCTTTATCGAGCGCTGGATGTCCGAATACCGTCTTTCTATCGATGTTATCCGTGAGGCCTGCTCGCGCACTGTCCTCGCCACACAGAAGAGGCGTCTGGAGTACTGCGACGGCATCCTCACCAAATGGCACGAGGCAGGTGTCACCAAAAAGGCTGATATCCGTGCCCTCGACGAAGCCTACGAAGAGCAGAAAAAAGCGCGCACGCGGGTCAGTGCCCCTGCACAGAACGCAGCGCAGAACGGGCGCATACATAACTTCAGGGAGGAGCGCAGTTACGATTATGCTTCCCTGGAAAAGAAGCTTATCCGCAACTGATCGATACAGGAGGGTCCGTGCCACTTACCAACGAACAATTTGACAAGATCGCCAGGGAGTATGAGGAAAAGCGGACGCGCGCCAGACATCTCCGCGAAAAACGGCTGCTTGAGATCCGCGCTGCGATCCCCGCGTTTTCCGAGCTGGACGACGCCGTCTCGCAGGCGGCCAGGGACTTTTCGTCGCGTTTCTCGACCGGAACGGATGCTCCTGCGGATTTCCGCGGCAGATTTGAGGAGATCAGCCGCAAGCGCGCGGCACTTCTGACAGATGCCGGATTCCCGGCGGATTACCTGGAAAATGTCTATGAATGCCCGGTATGTCAGGATACCGGCTTTTCGGATGGGCAGAAATGTGCCTGTTTCCGCAGGCGCGAGACGCAGATCCTCTATGCGCAGTCACATCTGGAATCCCTGGCGCAGAAGATGCGGTTTGATACGATCTCCGAGCAGCCTTACAGCTCTTCACCCGAAGATCTCGCGCATTTTATCGGCGCACGGGATGCGGCGAAGAACTTCACGGAGCATTTTGACGAAGCCGGAAAGAACCTGCTCTTTATGGGCAGTGTCGGTACCGGCAAGACCACCCTCTCTGTCTGTGTCGCGGGAGAGCTGATCCGGCGCGGCTATAAGGTGCTGTACTTCAGCGCCGTCTCTCTCTTTGAGCTTCTGGCCAGACAGAAATTCGCACGGGATTCCGAGGACGAGCCGGATACTCTGCAGCTGGATCTGATGACCTGCGACCTGCTCGTCATCGACGATCTGGGGACGGAGCTGACCAATGCTTTTTCCGTCGAGCAGCTGTTCACGCTGCTCAATGAGCGCCAGATCCGGGGACGGAAGATGGTCATCTCCACCAATCTCGGGCTTGACGACCTGCAGCGGATCTACGCCGAGCGCATCATGTCAAGGCTGGTGAGCAGCAGCATGATCCTCAAACTCACAGGGAGCGATATAAGACTCGGAGAATACCTGTCCTGAAAAGACAGCATCAGATACATAGGAATTGATCACAGGAGGAAGACGATCACATGTCGAAAAACAGAGAAGAAAAGCGCAATCTCGAGACGATCCCCGTCGGCAGTCTGGGCATCATTGCCCTCAACGGCTGCAAAACGCTCGGGGAACAGGTTGACAAGTATCTTGTCAGATGGCGGTCCGAACGGGAAAACGAGCACAAGGGGAGCCTGGCCTTTACCGGTTATGAACGCCCCTCCTATCTGCTCCCGGCGGAAACGCCGAGATTCGGCACCGGTGAAGCCAAGGGCGTGATCAAGCAGTCCGTGCGCGGCGATGACCTCTATCTGCTCGTTGATGTCACGAACTACTCCCTCACCTACAAGCTGTTCGGCATGGAAAACCACATGTCACCGGATGACCACTACCAGGATCTCAAGCGCATCATCGCAGCCGTCGGCGGCAAGGCGCGGCGGATCACGGTGATCATGCCGTTCCTCTACGAGAGCCGGCAGCACAAACGCAGCTCCCGGGAATCCCTGGACTGCGCCATCGCTCTGCAGGAGCTGGTACACATGGGGGTAGACAACATCATCACCTTTGAAGCGCACGACCCCCGCGTACAGAACGCCATTCCGCTCCACGGCTTCGAGACGGTCCGTACCACGTACCAGTTCATTAAGGGACTGCTCCTGAATGTGCAGGGACTGAAGATCGACGCGGATCACATGATGGTCATCAGCCCGGATGAAGGCGGCATGAACCGGGCCGTGTATCTTGGAAGCGTTCTGGGACTTGACGTCGGAATGTTCTACAAGCGGCGCGACTATACACAGGTCGTCGACGGGCGCAACCCCATCCTCGCGCATGAATTCCTCGGTGCCTCTGTGGAGGGCAAGGACGTGATCATCATCGACGACATGATCTCGTCCGGCGAAAGTATCCTTGATGTCGCCCGCGCGCTGAAAAGCCGCAAAGCCGCACGGATCTTTGTCTTCTCCACATTCGGACTCTTCACCGCGGGCCTTGCCCCCTTCGATGATGCCTTTGCAGAGGGAACGATCGACCGGATCCTGACAACGAACCTGATCTACCAGTCACCGGAACTCCTCTCCAGAGAGTGGTATATCAGCTGTGATATGAGCAAATATATCGCCTATCTGATCGATACACTCAACCACGATACCTCGATCAGCGATCTGCTCAACCCGGTAGAACGCATCAATAGCTTCGTTTCAAGGTATATGGCCGGCGAGCTGTGATGCCGGCTCTGATCGTTCAGCGGAAATAATAGGTCGTAAACCTGTTTCCGCTCTGTTCAAACAGTCTGTTTCCCTGAGAGCGCGTGATCTTGTACACGCGCTCTTCCGGACTTCTGGAGGGATCCACCAGGACCAGTTCCGATTCATTGAATCCGATCAGCAGCAGTGCGTTGCTGTCCCTGAGAGATACCAAAACCGGGATATCCTGATTCACGTAATAGAGCATCGCCGAGAGATCGCAGCCGGTGAGCGTCAGCGCCCGGCATTCCGGCAGACAGATGTTCAGGATCTCCGCAAAGGATGCCCCCTCGTCCAGCAGCTCCTGGGTATTCCGGTTGACGCCGCGGTGATCCAGCATCAGTTTCAGACATTCAGCTGAAGTATTCTCCCCTGTATACGGTCCGGAGGCTGCTGCCGCGTGTGTGATCGCCATGATCTGATTGCGCGCCGACAGCCCTCTTTTCTGCCAGACATACCGGTCATGATTATCTACTACGGAAGCGCTGGACATGACCGCCGCCGTGACCGCCTCGGCTTCATCGGACAGGATCTCCGGGATCTGACTTGCTCCGCCGTAGACGTAGAAATATGTCCCTCTGGGTTCGGGATCGGGCATCGCGAACTGAGCGTTTTCCTCCGGCTGGACAAAGCGCGGGTTGATCAGCTTGAGCCGGGAGACGTCCACCTCCTCACGCAGGTCGATCTCCACGACTCTCTCCCACGGCTCTGTCACGACCGTGATCACACGGTTGATCCTGGATTTGGCTTCCAGCGTATTGACGATCTGATCGCCCTCCGTCTCCTCGTAAAAGCCTGTGTTTTCATCGAGGATCACACGGTTCAGTCGGATCTGGTTGCCCTCAATATCGGCGGAAACGACAAAGACGCCTTCCCGTTCATAGTTTTCCAGCTGATTGCCGGCCGCATCGCGGATCAGGACCCTGCGCATCGGATACACAAAGCTTCCTGTCTGGTCACGGCGGACATCCTCCTCATAAACTATGCCGTATACCAGATCCTCCTGCATGAAGCCGAGCGGAAGGAGCATCGTCCCGGGCTGCGCAACGATCTCTCCCATTTCTCCGTTTCGGAACTGCGCCATGGTGATCCTCTGGCCTCCCGCGCCCTCGGAACGGGCGAAGATCGCACCGGAATTGGAGCGGAAATAGGGGCTGCTGGCCGCGTTCTCGATCACGGTCTCCACACCTCCGGTATCCGGATCGACCATGATCACGTCGTCCGCGAGCATCAGATAGAGCTCGTCTCTGGTCCCGCTGTAAGCCATGCGGTCCACATATGCCCTGAGAATCTCCGGAGAGGCGGCCGACGGAAGGAACGCTCTCTCCGTCAGCTGCTTGATATCCGCGGAATACTGATAGTAAGCGACTCCGACATGTCCCTCATGTTCACCCCGGTTCATATAGCCCGCAACGAGAAACGACACATTGCCGTCATCAAACGCTTCCAGGACATGGTAGTCATGCTGTCTGAACGTACTCCGTTCATCGCCGTTTTCATTGTCCTCAAAGGAAAACAGCGTGATCAGCTCGCCGGTCTTTTTGCGGTATTCGAACAGCCGGTCTCCTCCCTGAAAGACGATGACATCACCGCTTTCACTCTCCATGAACGGTATATCCGCCGAACCGATCCCCAGCCCGATCTTGTCGGCCCCGAAATCCGAGGCGTCACCCAGAAAACGGTACTGCATCGTCCGGTCATAGTCCAGCAGATACAGACGGCTCTCTCCTCTGCGCAGCCGAAAATACTCCGTCATATCATAGGGGTTCTGCCTGCCCTCATCGGAGACCAGGATCACCTCCCCCCGCAGGGTCAGCATGATCACATCGTCCTTAAGGTCATCGATCTGCATGGAATGTGTTTCATTATGATCGACAGGGAGGTCTCCCCAGGTGACCTGGGAGAGGCTCGAGTGGATATTGACATGCGCAAATGTGGTATTGTCACCGGTCCGATCGGACTCCAGATAGGTGATGAGTTCCTTGTTGCGGCCCTTGTCAAAGGTCATATCATGAAACTCCGCGGCAAAGGAAAGCGCGTCACGGGAAAACGCCTCCCCTTCATCACCGGCGATCAGAATGCGTGAGTAATAATTCACCGTTCCCCGGGAAGTGAGCGCCTTCAGCACCAGCGAATACTCCTCGCCGGCATCCAGCAGATCCTTGAGCGTAAAGGAAAGCTCCATATCTCCGTACGGTGTCTCGCGCCGTTCGGTGACCATCGCCTGCTCGATCAGGCGCTCACCGGTGATGTCCCTGACCTCGTAGGTGACATTGTCCAGCGGTTCCCCGTAGGTCACGATCCTGAGGTGCACCTTTCTGTCATCCGCGACCGGCAGGATCGTGCCGCGCATCAGCGGTATGCTCATATCATCGAGATAACCGTGAAGGGTCGCCGCCTCGCTCCCGTCCGAAAGCGTAAGCTTCACGACCGGGAGTCCCGCACTTCCCAGTGCCGAAGTCTGGTCCATTTCCTCCACGCCCGCGAGTCTGAAAAAGATCGTCAGGAAGAGGAAAAATACAGCGAGGATATAAAGTATTTTCAAAAACAGTCTGCGCATCTTTTATATTCTGTGATAAAATGTTAAAAACATTTCTCTTACAGCTGGGAGGACAGATGGACTATCCGATTCTCTACCGTAAACGCATCATTCCCGATGAATGTGTACAGCTCAGGGACGACCGGATCCTGTTCATGGATGACCGTTTGATCATCACCGAATGGAAAGCTCTCCACCCGAAGCCCGATCTCTCCAGCGGATTCTCCTGCTACTACCTGCAGGAGGGCTGCAAGGTCAGCCGGTTCTGCCGCAGCGATGATTCCCTGCTCTACTGGTACTGCGATATCGTGGACTACGGAGACGGCATCCGGGACGGGAGTCTGATCACAACAGACCTTCTGGTAGATGTCATCGTCCGTCCGGACGGAACCCTGCGGGTCGTCGATCTCGATGAACTGGCCGACGCCTTTGACCGGGGACTCATCGATGACCGGCAGCTGAAGACCAGTCTGCTGAACCTCAACCATCTCCTGAAGCGCATCGACAACGAAGGCATCGAAAGTCTTGCGGAACCGATGCGCAGGTTTTATTCAAAAACGTAACGAGGCAGATCC
>JAILFA010000088.1 GCA_024687125.1 Lachnospiraceae bacterium | reverse complement strand
TGATCACGGAGAACCAGAGCAGCAGGCCGATGATCGCCACCTTGAGCTGTTTTCTGGAAAGGACCAGCACCCCTTTGTTCATGAGCGGGGCAAACAGATACATAAAGACATAGGCGGTTGCAAACCAGTAGTGCTCCGAGGAGATCGGGAAAAGACACTCGATGATCCCGTAAGCGCCGTTTTCCGCGACAGACCGGTAGCCGGTTATTATCATAACAACCGTTATTAAAACCGTATAGAACAGCACCTCGAGCACGATGCGGAGGATCCGCCGCAGGGATACGCCGGTCCGGGAAAGGAAATAACCGCTGATCAGCACCCAGATGTTGACAGCGCCGATGCAGAATGCCTCCAGAAGCGAGGCGGTGATCGACGTCGGCCCCAGTGACTCCTCCGCCACCGGAAGCAGATCTCCGTGCGCCAGATAGTGCAGCACGATGACCATCATCATGGCGATGATCCGCAGCAGTTCGAAACCCGCCTCCCGGCGCTTGTACTTCCGCTCTGTCAGCGCTCTCTCTTCCATCCGGTTCTCACTCCCTCTCGATCGTTGCCTGTTTATTCTCGATCCGGTAGACCAGATCGCAGTTTTCTATCGTCTGCAGCCGGTGTGCGATGATGATCAGCGTCTTGCGGCCGTGCAGACGGTTGATGCTGTCCATGATCGCCGCCTCGGTCTCGTTGTCGAGCGCACTTGTCGCTTCGTCAAGCACCAGGACCTCCGGATCATCAAACAGGGCACGCGCGATGCTGATCCGCTGACGCTGTCCGCCGGACAGGCGGATCCCCCGTTCTCCGACAGTTGTATCGAGGCCATCCGGGAGGCTCCTTACAAACTCGTCCAGCTGCGCCTCCGCGAGCGCCGCCCAGACCTTGTCGTCGTCGATCTCGTCATCCGGCACGCCGAAGGCGACATTTTTCCGGATCGTCGTATCGATCATGAAGATCGTTTGCGGAATATACCCGACATTCCTGAGGAAGCCCGGATAGTTGGTCCGCACATCCGTGCCGTCCGCGAGGATCTCTCCCGCCTGCGGTTTCAAAAGTCCCAGCAGGATATCGACGATCGTCGTCTTGCCGGCACCGGTCGTCCCGACGATCCCGACCGACTTGCCGACCGGGATCGTCATCGAAGCATCCGAGAGGATCAGCGTATCCAGATGCGGATAGTGGAAGGTGATCCCGCGGAGCGCGATCTCCCTGGTCACGGGCATCTTTTCCACCTGTTTTTTCTGCCGGTAGTAATCCTCGTCATAGGTGACGCCCTCGTCCGAGATGTCCTCCTGGAGGTTATCGCTGACATTCATGAAGAAGGGTTCAAAATAGGCGATGGAGGTCAGGTAGTTGTTGATGCGGTTGGCACTGGGCAGAAGTCTGGCGGCAGCGGCAGCGAGGACCGCGAGCGAATCCATCATCCCGGCGATCGGTACGCCCATCGCCATGACGACCAGCATATACCCCACCATCCCGCCGATGGCGATCGTCTCAATGAGCAGCCGCGGTGTGGAATTGTACAGCTGATACTTCTGCACGGCACCGACGTAACCGGCACCGCAGTCCGCATAACCGTTGATGAAATAATCCTCCTTGCCGGCGATCTTGATCTCCTTGATCCCCGTCACGGATTCCTCGATCCATTTGTACAGACCGCTGTAGTAATCCTGATTGTCCTGTCCCGCGCGAACCATCACGGGCTTGATCACGAACTTGATGACCAGAAGCGTCGCGACCAGGAGTACCGCGATCGTGACTGTCATCTTGAAATCCTGCACCAGCAGGATCACGACCAGAAAAGTGAAAACGATCATCTCGGATAAAAGCTGCAGGCAGCTCAGGATCAGACCGTACATGTTGTTGACATCCGAGGTGATGCTCCGCTGGATCACGGTCGTGTCCGCATCGAGATAGTATTCATACGGACGCTTCATGAAATTGATCATCATCCGCCGGGAAGTCGCAAACTGATTCGTATAGATGAACCGCAGCTGGACCCGGTTCATGAAATACAGGAAAATGTTCTTGACCACAAAGGTAAGGATCAGGAGCACCATGAAGAACGCCGCAAAATCCTGCGTGCTCTTCATCCCCAGCCCCCGGTACAGCCCGCCCAGGATCGCAGATTTCTGTATCTTCTCGGGGTTCAGCACAACAGTCATCACAGGAACGATCAGCCCGATCCCGAGGGATTCCAGCACACCGCCCACAAGCATCATCACAACAATGCCCGCCATCTGTCTCTTTTGCCTCGCGTCCAGAAGAACGCGCATCTTTTTCAGGATCTTGCCCATGGAACCCCTTTCACCGTTTACGGATCCTGCGATATTTCCATAACAGACGATATTTTATGTAGAACAGAAACTGAGAACGCATCTGCAGAGCCATGAATCCACGTTCCTCAGCATCGACACGCTCCAGGTAGTACGGGTTCTCCTGAAAACCCGGGAAAGCCGAGCGCATCTCCCGGGCGAGAGCCTTCGTGAACCGGTAGATCGGATCGTCGGTCCTTCCTCCCTCCCGATAGACAGCCATGGCGGAAAACAGCGTATTCCGGTAGAACAGGTTCGTGAACAGAAACTCGATCTCCGGGCGGTAGTCCTCCAGATACCCTTCTTTTTTTGCTGCTTCCAGGAGCAGGCGTCCCGCCTCCAGACGGTCGTTCAGATTTCTGTAGGAGAGCGTGTGCACGGTGGAGGTCCCATGCTGATAGTAGTAGTACAGCGGCTCCGGAAGATACGCAAAACGCTTTGCCCTCAGCATCCAGCTGCAGGCAACCGCGTTGTCCTCGTAAAAAATCCCTTCCGGGAAGACCGGTATCGTGCCGGGGCTTCCCTCTGCCTTGCCGTCCTTCTTCGCCAGAGGATCCAGATCTCCGTAGACGATATGACGACGGTAGATCTTGATGACCAGACTGCCCGAATCCAATAATAACAGTCGATATTTTTCTCTGTTGAGTTCTCCGGTCTGCTCTTCTGAGTGATTGGGGATATGCTTTCCTGTCTCCCATGTGTGGCGATCCACCAATGAGTAGTCACAGGCGGCCATATCCGCTCCTGTGCGCTCCGCTTCGGCCAGGAGCCGCTCGTAGTAGTCCGGTGTCACCCAGTCATCCGCGTCGATAAAGCCGATCCAATCCCCGGCCGCTATGGCAAGTCCCCGGTTCTTGGCTCCTCCCTGGTGAAGATTCTTTTCACAGGCGATCACACGGACGAGCTGCGGGTATCTCTGCTCATAGGAGCGCAGGATGCCGAGCGAACCGTCCTCCGAGCAGTCGTCCACGGCGATGATCTCCATCTCCCCCGGGCGGCTTTTTGCCAGTGTCTGCCCCACAAGGCTGTCCATGCACCAGGTCAGTTTATCGTCCGCTTCCATGTTGTGAACCGGTACGATCACGCTCAGCAGCAACTCTTATCCTCCCAGTTCAAACCAGGTCCACATCTCCATTCTGTCAAGGATCTGTTTATTCCGCAGGGAAGGATCGATCCGGAACAGATCCGCGATACGGGCATCCCGGTCGATATTGTCCGGTGTATCAGCGGCAAAAACATATACTCTGCCGGCATTCTCCAGGATCTCATCCTCGATGCCGCCTTCGCTTGTGGCAGCGATGAAATAGACCTCCGAAAACTCCGCCAGTTTGTCATACAGGCGCCAGATATTCTCCGGTGTCTCCTCATTATATATAATCACGGCCGGAATGTCATTATTTTCACGTATTCTCTCGATCCGCGCCCTGTTCTCCGGATACAGGAAGAGCACATGATCCGAAGCAAGGAGCCCGCGAAGATCAACGAACAGGAACAGACCCGCCAGAAGCAGATACAGTGCCGTTCTGGCGCATTTCCAGTACAGGAGTGACCGTCTTCGGTTCTCCTCCGGTTTCCAATAGGCTATCATGCGTCCGAGAAGTTTGAACCCGGCGGCGATCATGACCAGCAGAATGATCGGATACACCGGCATCAGATAGCGGTTGGAGGTATTCCCCAAAAGAAGCGCAGTCTCGGAAACCACCAGAAAATAGAAAAACGCCGGCAGAATGAGCAGGAATACCCTGGGCTTCAGCGTCCTCTCTCCCCGTCCTCCCGTGACCGCCAGGATCAGGAACAGGAACAGGAGGGCGGCCAGCACGCCGGAAAACAGATAGTCATTGACCAGCCCCGTAAAAAACGAGATCCTCGAAGCCCATCCCGCGGGGGAGAAAAAACTCTCGGCCGCCTCCTTTCCGCGATATCCCCGCAGGATATGTGACAGTGCGGAGGGATAGATCAGCACCGCCGCCAGAAGCGATACCGCACACCACAGCACATACCGGCCGATCCTGGAAAGTCTTGTTCCCAGATTCGTCGCACGCATATCCTCGGTCTTCTGGAAAAACCACAGAAGCGCCATCGTCACGCCGGTAAAGAAGAAATAAAGAAAATAATAGTAATGCGTAAGGAAACCGAAGCAGGAGGTGAGCATGATCAGTATCATCCTCCTGCGCGTATATCCCGTAAGAAGCCGCAGATGCAGCAGCAGACAGAGCAGCACGAACACCGTGAGCCAGAGATACATCCGTATGAACATGGCGGCGGATACGGTCATCGGATGAATCGCCCACACCAGCAGGATCAGAAGCGAGATCCGGCGGGGAAACCGCAGCTGTCTGCACAGGGCAAGCAGCAGAAAAAAGCACAGAACATAGGCAGCAAGGTTCAGACCGATCCCCGTCCATTTGGAAAATACACCCGGAACAAGGGAGCAGACTGTGTGCAGCAGGTCGTAATAGAGCGGCGGATGTACATCCCAGGACTGCACGGTATGGACAAGCTGATAGCGGAACCCCTCCCCGGGCAGGACAACGCACTCATCCGTCATCGTCTGCGTATCCAGCCAGACATGATCCGGCCAGGCAAGCCCGGCCGTGCGGTTGGAGGAAAAATACGAATAGACCTCATCCTCGTGGAAGCCCTGCTTTTCCTGTCCGAAATGGATGACAGTCAGGATCCCTGCCGCAAGGATCAAAAACACCGCGAGAACGGCCAAAAGTCTGCGGGGACTGTCCCCGATCCGCCTGCGGGCATTCATAGATGCTTCACCCGTTTGTGCGCTCTGCGCAGAAGTGCCGGCGCCACACACAGAAGCAGCAGATTTCTGCGCTCTTTTCCGTTCAGGTAGGGATTGAGAAGGATGTCCTTGATATGCCCGCGGATATACCGGACAACATCCCTGTAAAAAGTGTTTTTACGGTTCATCATCCCCACGGGGATATGGAGCAGATAATCCAGACGCTGCACAAGAGCAAACCGCTGCGCAGCCGGACGGAGCTCAGGATGCCTGCGCTCGACGAGTCCCCGGACTCTGTCCGCGTTGCGCACGATATCCGTAAAGACCGGCGGGAAGTAATCCTCCTGATCCCTGTCCTTTCTGGAATTGCTCCCCGTGCGGTAGACCACATGGTAGTCGCAGCGCGGCAGCGAAATGATGCCGTCCGTATGCTCAAGAAGCCGCACAAGCAGATGGAAGTCCTCATTGAGTTCCCTCTCCGGAAACCGCATACGCGGCGTCAGAAGCTGCCTGTCGACCAGCTTGGTACACAGGGACGCGTCGCCCTCATGCAGGAGAAGGGAGAACAGCATCTCCTCCGGCAGGATCCTTGTCTCTTCCTCAGGGATCCTGACTACAGACGGCAGGGTTTCTCCCTCCGGGGAGAACTCATCCCGTCCGGTCTGTATGATCCGCGCCGCGGTGCGCTCCGCGCAGGAAAGCATGGCCTCATACATCCCGGGGGCAACGATGTCATCGCTGTCCACAAAGCCGAGATATCTGCCGTGCGCGTTCTCAATCCCGGTGTTCCTCGCGGCGCTGGAGCCGGCATTATCCTGATGGATCACGCGCACCTGCGGATGCTCCGCCGCATAGGCATCAGCAATATGTCCGGTATCGTCGGTGGAGCCGTCATCGACGACGATGATCTCCAGATCCTCCGGCAGCAGGGTCTGGGCTGTTAAGGAATTCAGGCAGTCAATTAAATAACGCCCGGTATTATATGCAGGCACGATAACGGATACGGACGGACCTGCTCCCGAAGGCTGTGAAGCTCGCTTCACCTGAAGCTTCTCTTTCGGCAGATCTGCGTCCGCATCGGAATCGCGTTCCGTCAGGATCGCGGGGTTTTCTACTCTGCCCCCTACCGTGACAAACGGCCGGATCGCGGGATCCTTGCTCATCGGTCCGTCAGCAGGGGCCTGATAGGGTTTGCCGTTCAGGATGCAGTCGCAGAACTCCATGAAGCGTCTTGCTGCTTCCTCCGCGTTCCAGGCCGTGTCGATGGTCTCACGGGCCGCCCTGCCGAGTCGGCGAACCTCGCCGGGCGTGGTAAGAAGCTTTCCGAGACGCCTGCACAGGTCGTCCGCATCATTGCGGTCATAGAGAAGACCGTTTTCTCCGGGACGGATAAGGGTCACCGGTCCGCCGGCTTCACTTCCCGCAAGAACAGCGAGACCGGCGTCCATCGCCTCACTTACCACGGCGCCCCAGCCCTCAAGGTGATCACTGGTAAACAGGAAGACATCACTTTTCTGCATCTGCCCGCGGGTTTCCGCGGGTGTCAGAAAGCCCGTCCAGGTGATATCCTCCGCAACATGCATCTTCCGGGCCTCGTTTTCCAGAGTCCCCCTCATCTCCCCATCTCCGACCACGGTCAGCCGGAAGGGAATACCGTGTTCTTTAAGATACTTTGCCGCCAGGATCGCATAGTCCGGATGCTTTAACGGCAGGAATCTTCCCGCCCAGAGGATCCGGACGGGTTCCGCAGGATCATTCTCACCGGCCGCCGAAGCAGCCTCGATCCTGGGCGGAAAGTATCCCCAGCGGTACATCCTGTCCGGATAGGCGTGAAGCAGCGCAAAGTCAGAGGCTGTATACGCTCCGACCGCCAGAAGCCAGAGCGGCTTTCTGCGGTAGCGGATATGCTCCCCGTACTTGTGCATCAGTCCGCGGGGCGAGATCATCTTCCACTGACCTTCGCGGTAAATCCGCTCACTGACACGAACGGTGGGTCTGCCGGCCGCCATGCGCCGCCTGATGAGATCCTCGCGCTGTGCCCAGCCGAACAGAGCAATATCCGCCTCCAGCACCTTTTTCTCCGCCAGCTCCGGCGTCTCATAGGCACGGATCACATAGGGCGGCTTTTCACCCGCGTCCCAACCCATGCTGCGGCGTTCTTCCTCCATCGGCTCCGTTTCCACAAACGTAAAGCCGTCCCCGAGTGCGGCGTGACAGGCCTCACAGAACGGGATCTGATGATGGTTGATGTAGTTGGAGATAAATGTCAGGGTCATGAACGCTCTATTTCCTCGTAAATCTCAAGCAGACGCCGCTGGTTGATCTCAGGATCATGGGTCACCAGGGCCCGTTTTCTCGCATTTTCGCCGTAGACAGCCGCGATCACCGGTTCCTCCCAGATCTGACGTATCGCATCGGCCAGTGCTTTCGCATCCCCGGGTTCCACCAGAAGACCTTCCCTGCCGTCTGCGAGCAGGCTCGGAATACCGCCCGTCCTTGAAGCCACGACCGGAAGCCCCAAAAGCATCGCCTCCCCCATGGAATTCGGCGAATTCTCGATGACCGAGGGCAGGACAAAAACGCCTGCTGCCAGCATTTCCTCCTTCATCCGGGATGCCGAAAGCTTTCCCAGGATCGTCACCTTCTTTCTCAGGCTGCCCTCGGCGATGAGACGCTTCAGATACCGCCCGTACGCTCCGATCCTGAGCAGCAGCGGAACACGCTTCCTGTCCCCGCCGATCACCGAGATGCCCGCCACGCGGATCTCGAGATCCGGATAGTCCGCAAGAAGTTCCCCTGCGGCAGCAAGAAGATGGTGAAAGCCCTTGAGCGGATAATCCCCCTGCGGGAGAAAGATCCGGTGCTTCACCGCTTTCCCGGGATCCCAGACGCCTTCGTAGAATTCCCCGCGCAGCGTCTCGTTCATCGGGTGGTATATTCGATTGGGATTGAGCTCGCCGGTGACGCGCTCGTCATACGCTGTCCGTCCGGTCACATGTCCCGCGAGCGCAAGGAGCTCACGCTCATGCTCCGCACGCCTGCGGAATTTTTCCTGCTGACGCCTTAATGAATCCGATCGGACTCTGTCGCGGAAGGTCGCCTCGCGCTGCACCTTGTTCGGGAGTCCGGCCATGTAGTTTTCGGCAATCCCGCAGCAAAGTCCCTGGATCCCCACCAGCGAACGCTCCGGTCTGGAAAACGCCTTAAGGCAGGCAAGGGCATGCGGAAACTCCGTCCCGAAGACATGGACGATATCCGGCTGAAAGTCCGCGAGGATCTTCCGAAAAGCCTCTTCCATCCCCTCTTCGTAGATCTCCGGATGCGCAAGATCCTCGCAGAAACCGTACCAGACCGTCCCGTCCCACTCCGTGCGGCTGAACTCCTGCGCGCCTGACATAGATTCCGAGGATGTCGGATATGCGACCGCAAGTGTTATCTCCGGCGTATTTATGTCCGCAGCCTCCTGTCCCCCCGCGGAGCACGCTTTCACGGCGCCGTACAGCCCCGTAAGCCATCCCTCGCGTTCGGAATAGGGCAGCCCCTGCGATGCGGCAAAGGCAGGGAGGATCAGATTGACCAGCCACAGGACCTTCACGAGTCTGTTCCTTTCCTGACAAATCTTACCATCCCGTCAGAGCATCCGTTCTCTGTAAAACCGCAGCTCCCGAACAGATGAAGGGAAGCGGCATTTTCCTCTCTGACCGTGCCGAAGAGCGTCCGTCCTGGAAAAACCTTTGCCGAAAAGTCTTTTGCCGCCTCCAGAAGCCCTCTGCCGACGCCCTGACCGCGCATCTTCGGCGCGACCGCGTAGGAGATCTCAACCTCCGGTTCTTGCCCGGACAGGCGCAGCTGTCCGGCCCTCTCACCGTCCTTCATGCAGATATACAGTCTCTCCTGCGGATCAGCGAGCTTTTCTGCGAACCATTTTCTGTGCGTCTCCGGATCGATCTCGCCCGTACTGCCGGAGTTTCTCCGGGTTTCCGGGTCATTTCGCACCTCGAGCCACCAGTCGCAGTCATCCTCCGCGGCCGGCCGGATCATGAGTCCTGTGGCCTGTCCCCCGGCGGCAGCCTGCGCTCTGTTCTGACCAGACAGAAAGTTTTCCATCTTGCGGTGCACAGCGGGATCCTCATAGCGGTCCAGGAAGTCCAATCCCAGATAAACGATCTCATCCGCAAAACCGGCGTTGTCCACCTGCGTGATCACGGAGATCAGCCTGGCGATCCTGAAACCCTTAAGGTCATCCAGCGCCTCCATCGGAAAACGCCCGGTGAGCACGAAAACGCCCTCTCCCTTTTCTCCGCTGTAAAGTGTCTCATAATCCAGCAGATCCCTGGGATGAGGCTTGATGATGATATCATAGTCTGTCCGATACTCCTCGACGATGTCGTCAAAAAGTTTTTCGCGAACCCGAAGCTCACAGAGCGGCTCGGTGAGGATCATCGCAACAGGACGCTTCCTTGCGTTCATCAGATCGCGCAGTCCCTGCGCATCCGGCAAGAACACCTCCGCGAGCAGCGCGTGATCCCCCGCCGTCAGCTGTGCGTACAGTTCCCTGCGCGGTACCGCGGACACATTTTTCGGGAACAGCGGGTTCACGGAGAGATCGTTGACCTCGTAGTCCGTACAGTACCTGCTGTAGCCGTTGGGAATAAAGATCAGTCCCAGGCGCGCGAGCAATGCTTTGAGCCGAAAAGCACCCTGGTTGGAGAGCCTTGCCATATCATCGAGCTTGTCGCAGTTGAGTCCGTCTTCCAGCGCGTGGTAGCGTATCTTTTTCCAGTTCAGGTAATACCCGATCGGATCGCTGTCGCAGAAGACGTAAACATCCTGATACGTCCGCAGATCTGCTGGCACATGCGGTTCCTGTTTCTTTCCCAGAAGCTTTGTGTACTTCACACGCTGCAGGAGATTTGCGGGGAGATTCCCCCGATCCCTGCGCAGCTCCTGAAGCTCCGGATCATCCGCTCCCGACTGCTCCTCAAAGAACAGGATCTCGCGGAAGAGCTCTGTCTTTTTCAGACGCTTCGGCATTTCCCCGAAGTCGTTGGACATGGTCGACAGGATCAGATCCGCGGCGGGCGGGATTTTCCCGAGCCCGTGTCTGAGCAGCAGCTCTTTGACGCAGGCGATGTACGCGTGATAAAAGGTGTGACAGATATATACGCTGGGCGTCATGCGTCTCCTCCGCTCCGGCTCGTCCGTCCGGTCCACTCCGGCAGCTCATACACCGTGATGATATAGGGAGAATCGTCATAGACAGCGCCGCTCTCCGGATCCGTGCCGCTCCAGGTGCCGACGACACGCAGTCCCAGTTCCTCCGCGTTGGAGATCGTGATCCGGGAAAAGATATAGCGGCAGTCGAGCTTTTCCAGCTCCGAAATATCGGCCATCAGGCGCAGATCCGCCAGCTCCGGATATCGGAGGGCATCATAGGTGTTCTCATCCGAGCCGGAATAGAGGCACACGCGCGCTCCCCAGCCTTCAAAATAGGACTTGATCCAGGGGGATCCCGCAAAAGCCGGCGCTTCCACGCGCTCCCACTGTTCCTTATAGGTTTGCGGATAAAAGCCGAGGTATCCGTCCAGGCTGGCGATCCCGTTATAGTTGAGGATCGCGGGATGCATTCCGTAGGCGGCCGACCACTCGCCCTGATAATCCATGTCTTTCAGGATCCGCTGAAACAGCTCCGCGGAGTAGTACTCGCGATAGTTCACGCGGCTGGTCTCTTTGTGCTTCAGAAGGATATAGGCATGATTGTAGACTGTGTAGTAGAAATCGTTGTAGACCTGCGGCACAAACATCACGATCACCGCCGCAAGACAGCCGATGATGCCTGCCGCGCGCGGGACGAACCTTTTCACCGCGGCCGGAAATTCCGAAGCCGCCCCCGCCATCCTGCAGAGTACAACCGCCAGCAGAGCATACCACAGGAAGGTGTTGAAGTACGCGGTCCTGGCAAATTCAAACCCTGTGAGCTGCGGCACCAGTATCTCGAGGAACTGCCGGTACGGAGCGTACTGATAGAGTCCGAAATTCAGGCAGTTGAACACGATCCAGAGAAGCAGCAGGTTGACAGGATCCGTCAGGATCTTTTTCCCCTCCCTGCGGCCAATGTGCCTCAAGTTGATCATCAGTGCGCCGAAGATCACAAGCGGCAGGACCAGATAGGTGTGACTGTCCTGACTGTGAAACGAAGCCGTGACGAATTCGGAGGCTCCCGTCGACAGGGCCTGCATGAGCGTCAGTTCGCCGTGCTCCATCGTCGTGCGGATCGTCACCGTATGGTCCAGGAGCATCGCCGCGAACAGCCTGTATTCAAACGCCACATAGCCGAGCGAGAGCACGATGACCGAGAGGAAGAGCCTGCCCGGAAAACGCCGGTCGCGGATCCACAGGATCAGGACAGCGGCGCAGAGATAGCACAGGATAAAGAATCCGTGGTAGGAAAAATAGGAGAGCGCCGGATACAGGAACAGCAGCACATAAGGCAGGATCCGCACCGCGCCCTTTGCCGTGGTTCCGCACCTTATTCCCTCGTGGTAATAGATGCGCCTGAGCAGATAGATGACGAGCGGAACCGAAGTAAAGGCGATCCCATAGGTCGGAAAGACCGGTATCATCGCAAAAGCAGCCGCTACGGGGAGCAGGATCGGCAGGCGCTTTCGATAGCTCTCCCTGCTGCCCGCGATGTCACGCGAAAGCAGCAGAAAAGAGGAAAAGCCTATGGCGATCTTGAGGTAATACCCGGTGATATAGGCCGCGATATCAGGCAGGATAATGTAGAGCAGGTTGTACAGCAGGAACTCCGAGCCGAACAGATCCCGGCTCAGCCCGTGCATGATGGGAAGCTGCACGCCCTGCGCGAACCAGGCGCCGGCGCGCTTCATCATCACATAATGGGGCGTGAACAGATCCAGGTTGTCATGGATCTGCGGGTAGCTCCGATCGCCGCAGATCAGGAATACGGCGAGCTGCAGAACAAACAGAAAACATACAAGGAGCGCCTCGGGCATTTGCCAGAGACGCTTCCAAAAGGCGCTCCTGTTGTCTTTACCGCCTGACTTCATCTATTCTCCCGATCAGAACCTCAATAGTCAAAGTCCTCGCCCACGGTAAACCGCGGCACATAGCGGCCGCAGATGCACTTGGCGTTTTTGTCCTCGACCTCATCCGCGCGCGCGAACAGGTCAAAATTGACATAGTGGTCCACTACCTCCCAGAATTCCTCCTCCGTGACCATCAGATACCGGCAGGCATCCTCGATGTACTTTTCCCCGCACAGACCGTCGAATTCATCAACGTACCACTTTGCGTCCTCACGGGAGAGCCGTCCCTCGCGGATGTCATAGCAGACCTCATCCGTCGCGTAACCGAAACCGAACTTGAGATACTTGATCATCTGGTTCGGGATCTGCATATCGCTGTCAAGCGCCGTATACCGGCGATAGCGTCCAAGCGCGTGCAGGTCGTCGGTCCGTCCCGTCAGCCCGCGCGCGATCGCAAAGTCCGCGTTGCGCACCTGCGACCACTCTTTGGAGTAATACTGCAGAAAGACGGCACGGATTCCCATCTCCTCCATCATCTTCACATCCGGGATCTGGTAGAGGGCCAGATCCTTTTCCGTGATCCCGCCGTCGGGATCCAGGAACTCATCGGTCTTGCCGCCGCGCAGCGTGTTGAGCTGCAGTACGGAAAACGCGTTGCCCGTCGCCTCCTGGTTCTTTGCCGCGCCGAGCGTCAGCGCCGCGTTCTCCCCCTGGATGATGAACGGGATGTTCATCCGGACCGCCATGATATAGGACGATGCCCAGAGGCAGTACTCGGAAGCCGCGACGATATTGCCGCGGTCCAGGAATGACTTGCGCGCGAGCTTCCGCGCGACCACAGGATTGGGATGGATGGAAATGATATCGAAACCCAGATGGCTCAGATTATCGATGTTCTTTCGCCCGATCTCGGAGATCTCATCCGGTGCACAGTTGATCAGCAGCGGGTTAAGGCCAAGTCTCTCTTTGGCGTAGATCGCCTGATAGGTGCTGTCCTTGCCGCCGGAGACGCCGATCACGCAGTCATAGACATTGCCCCGCTTTTTAGCCTCCGCCTTAGCTTCCTCGGCATACCCCCGAAGCTCGGCTTCTCTGGCCGCCCAGTCGATCGTCTTTTTGGACTCCTCGTACCGGCAGGCGAAGCAGATCTGCTCGTCATCAAACACAACACCCGGCCGGGTGTCCGGCTGCAGGCAGCGTTTACAGTAGCGCATCTTAGGCATATTCTTCCCCCCTTATCTCCAGAAGATCCACAGGAACAGATATCCGGAAAGCACCGCCATGAGTGTGAACGGGATGCCGATCCGGCAGAAATCCTTCATTCCGGGCTCATACCCTTCCTTGCGCAGCATACCGATACCGGCGATATTGGCGCTTGCGCCGAAGGGTGTGATATTTCCGCCCAGCGTCGCTCCGGTCAGAAGACCAAAGTAGAGCAGGAACGGTTCGATCCCCATCGCGAGACAGACACCGCGCAGGACAGGCAGCATCGTCGCCACATAGGGGATATTGTCGATGAACGCACTGATCAGGACCGATCCCCAGACGACGATCGTGTAGAGCAGAAAGACATTGGATCCGCCCGCACTGGCGATGAGGCCGGCCAGATCATCGATCAGACCGATGTTCGTGATCCCGCCGATGACCGTAAACAGACCGAGCAGCAGAAACATCGTGTCGTAGTCCATGTTCTTCAGGCATTTGATCATCGGTGCCTTGTCTTTGGTGACCGCCAGTTCCCAGACCATGCCGATGATGCTGCAGATCAGGCAGATCATACCGTTGGTGATCTCCGGCTTGTCCGGGATAAAGGAAGCGATGATCAGAAAGACAATGTGTGCCACCATCATGATGGTCGGAATGAGGTCATCGACTTTGGTCTCCTCATCCGCGTGGACAGGCTCCTTGTCCTTGCGGAACAGGAACATCATGATCGGGACCGTCATGACCGCGCCGAGCTCCACGGCAAAGAAGATGCCCGGGCGTCCGTTCATCCAGAAGAAGCTCATGAAGTCCATGCCCGCGTATGCCGCAAGCATGATGGAAGTCGTGTCGCCGACCAGGGTCGCCGCGCCCTGCAGGTTGGAGGATACGGCGATCGAGATGATCATCGGCACCGGAGAGATCTTGAGCTTTTTGCAGATCGCAAGACCGACAGGCGCCACCATCAGAACTGTCGCCACGTTGTCGATGAAAGCGCTGATGAGACCGGAGAACAGGGACATCAGGATCGTGACCCACAGGACATTCGGCGCGATCTTCAGGAGCTTATCCGCGATCAGGTTCGGCATCTTCGAATCGATGAAGTAGTCCACCAGCAGCATTGTGCCGAAGATCATCAGCAGCACGTTCCAGTCGATGGCCGTACCGAGGTTCTGTACCGGCAGGATTCCGGCGATCAGAAAGATGACGGCGGTACACATCGCTGTGATCGCGCGCCGCTTGGGCAGCGCGATCATCAGAACATACATCAGAACAAAAAGTGCGATCGCAAAAGGTTTCATAATCTTCTCAATTCGTTAAGGAGGTGAGACCCAGCACAGTGGAATCGTCACAGTCGATCACGTAGCAGCCTTCATCATAATAGCCGCCGGGTGAAATGTAATAGTCCCATTCATCCTGGTCAAGATAGACGATCGTGGAAACGCCGACGCCCTCGCTTGTGATGTCTTCATCATCCATCTTGTCGATGCTGTTGGGCAGATTGGTTGTCTCGATCAGGAAGTACTCCCCGGTATTCCAGATCTCCACCGCCACCTGCGCGTGCCCCGGCGGCAGGATCAGCATGGCATGCATGCCGGCACTCTGCAGGGCGCTTGCGATGGTCAGAGAGGTCTCGATACAGATTCCGCTGCGATTCGCGATCACATCCGCAGGAAGCATGACGCGCTGCAGATAATCCTCGCCGCTCGCGGAGAAGGAACCGTTGTTGTATCGCACACCCAGATCGGACATGGCAGCCATCAGCGCAGCTGTCTGCGCAAAGGTCATGGAAGCGGCCTCATTCCAGTTCGAAGCACCCTGATAACCGACAAACGCTTCCAGTTCGCCGTTCGTGTAGGCCCCCAGATCATCGACAGCCTGTCTCTTAAGATTCGAGATCGCCTTGGCCTCCGGTGTCAGGAAGCAGAGGAAGTTGTCGCTGGTTGTCATACCGAAATCATCATCGTAAAGCTTGAAGTCGTTCTTGCTCATCAGGCGCACCCGGAAGGACTGATTCTCCAGCGCCGTTCCGTTCTGATCCTTGATCGTGACTGTCATCTGAGCGTCTTTTGCGGAGTTGAGATCGATCGAACCCGTGAGCACCGGCGGTTTGATATACAGACTTGTCAGCTGCGGCGTGATCGTATAGCTCTGGGAAAACTTCTGCGTAAACCCGGGGATCTCCACCTCCACAACGATTCTGCGCTGTTCGCAGAGTGTCGCCGCGTTGATGAGCAGGATCTGGTCGACCGATCCGTAAAGAGAAGGATACAGGGTCTTGATCGGATCATAATCCAGATAGAGCGTATTGGGCTCAATATACTTTCTGAACTGGTAACTCATCAGTTCATCCGGCGTAAGTGCAGCGGCCTTCTGCATCTCATTGACGAGCGCTTTTTCCTGCTGCTCCCCCCTGTCGGCAACACCGAGCATGCCGCGCGCGTAGACGGTCTCCATGTACTCCAGTTCCTTGGTGAGCATGGCGACGATACGCTGCTGCATATTGTCGGAGGAAGCGATCCGGAGAGGGTCGCCCAGCTCTTCACCGAGATCGTACTTATCCACGCAGTCCTGCAGAAGACTCGCGATATCCACAACACGGTTCCAGGAAGTACGGCAGTATGCCGGGACACTGACCGCCTTGATGGAGTCGATGATCTCATCCACGCTCTCAATGTTCTCGGCGACCTCAAAAGAGGTCATATTGTTCAGCAGTACGGAGTAATCATAGACGTTCTTGATCGTGTAGTAGCACACGTCAAAGTATTCATCCGCTGCACTGCGCATCGCAGGTGTCAGGCCTTTGATCTTTTTGACTTCCTCGTGGTTGGCGGAGATGGTATCGATGATCTGCTGCAGATCGGTGCTGGTCACATTTTCCGCCTCCACGGAGATCGTGTTCTCCGTGTTTCCGACGATCGTCAGAAGCTGGCGGTACGCCTTGGCCGTCTTCTGCGCCTCGGTGAGCTCCGCTTCGTCTTCCTCTTCTTCCTCATCATCCGCGGCGCTCCTGACTCCGGTATTTTCCGTGTCGCCGTTTTTGAGGAGTTGTAAATCCATCGGATCAAAGTAAAGAAATGCGGCAGCGCCGATTGAGAGACTCGCTATGAGGATTCCCACGATCAGACCGACCAGCCAGCCGCGGCTCTTTTTCACCGGCACCTGCTGAATGACCTGATAGATCGGCTGAACAACAGGCTGCGTCTGTGTCTGCGCAGGTACCGGCGCCGTTGTCTGCTCCGCGGGGACAGGCATGGTTTCCGCCTGCACGGGGACAGGCATCGTCGTCTGTTCCATGGGAACAGGCGCTGTTTCCGCCTGAGCCGGCACAGGGGCAGGGGCCGGTGTGGGAGC
>JAILFA010000070.1 GCA_024687125.1 Lachnospiraceae bacterium | reverse complement strand
TCGAGATCTCCAACTGGTTTCTCAGACGTATCGAGGACAAAGACGCGCACGGTGAGGTCATGTGTGCCAAGACCGGATTTGTGGATCAGTCCGGCTGCTGCGCGGCCAGCTACCAGATCTCCAACGACGGGGGACACTACTTCTGTGTCACGGGGAATGCGTGGAGCTCCTGGCGCTGTATCTATGATCACGTGCGCATCTATGATCTTTACACAAATTAACGGAGAATCGGAATGTTCGAGTTAGTTGTCTTTTTGCTGATCATCATCTATCTGAACCGAAACAACATAAAAGCATATTTTGACAAAATGAAGAGGGAGAAGAAGAACATGAGTGGTAACGGAAAAGGATTCAACCCGTTCGCCCGCAAGGATGAAAACGGCGATATCTATCAGCCGCAGCCTTCCGGCAATCTGAAGGGGGTGGGCAAGGTGATCGCCGCGGTCGTGATCGCCATACTCGTTCTGGTCCTCGGTTCTGCCGCATTCTACAACGTGGGAGAGCAGGAGCAGGCAGTGCTGACCATGTTCGGACAGATCGTCCGGACGGATACGGCGGGGCTGTATTTCAAGGTGCCGCTGCTCCAGCAGGTGCACAAGGTGGATATGACGACCCACGGCATCGGCATCGGCTATCAGGTCGAGGGCGGACAGAACATCTCGGTCGAAGAGGAGGGTGTCATGATCACCTCCGATTTCAACTTCGTCGATATCGATTTCTACCTGGAGTATAAGGTGAGCGATCCGGTGGCGTATCTGTACAACACCATGGAGCCGGAGATCACGATGAAAAACATGGCGCTCGCCTGCATCCGTTCGACCGTGATCAACTATCCGGTCGATGAAGTCATCACGACGGCCAAGGGACAGATCCAGGCGGAGGTCAAGGAGAAGCTGCAGGAGGAACTGACGAGACAGGAGGTGGGCCTGACCGTGGTCAATGTATCCGTACAGGATGCGGAACCGCCGACACCGGAGATCGTCCAGGCCTTTAAGGAGGTCGAGACGGCCAAGCAGGGCAAGGAGACCGCCGTCAACAACGCGAAGAAATACCAGAATGAGCAGATCCCGCGGGCGGAAGCCAACGCGGATAAGATCACGCAGCAGGCGGAAGCCGACAAGCAGGCGCGTATCGCCGAAGCGGAAGGTCAGGCGGAGCGATTTGACCGCATGTACGCGGAGTATCAGAAGTATCCGCTCATCACCAAGCAGCGAATGTTCTATGAAGCGATGGAGGAGGTGCTCCCCGGTGTCAAGGTCATCATCACGGACGGCAACACGCAGGAGCTTTTGCCGATCGAATCCTTCTACGGCACGGATACCGCGGAGACGGAAACAAATGTGAATGAGGAGGTGACACCGTGAAAAAGAGAGTATTACAGGTCATCACCATCATCATCGTGATCGCTGCGGCTGTTGTAGTGTTCAACTCGCTGTATACGGTCAAACAGAAGCAGTTTGTGGTCGTGCGCCAGTTCGGCAAGATCATAGATGTGGAGCAGACGCCCGGGTTGAAATTCAAGGTACCCTTCATTCAGACGACGCAGCCCATCAGCGCGGCGCTCGTCCTGTATGATATTCCGCAGTCGGACGTCATCACGCGCGACAAGAAATCGATGATCACGGACACCTATGTGACCTGGCGCGTCGTGGACGCGGTCAAATATGTGCAGACGCTCAATGCGATCGACGCACGCGCGCAGGAGCGTATCGAGGCCGCTGTCTATAACGCGACGAAAAACGTGATCTCTTCGATGTCCCAGGATGAAGTGATCGATGCCCGGGGCGAAAAACTGACAGAGATGATCACCTCTGATGCGGCGGAGGATATCGCCGCCTACGGGATCGAGATCGTACAGGCGCAGATCAAGGCGTTGGATCTGCCGGATGACAACCGCGCGGCCGTATATGAGCGCATGATCTCCGAACGGCAGAACATCGCGGCATCCTATCGCGCGGAAGGTGAGGCGGAGGCACAGAAGATCCGCAATGAGACCGACCGGCAGGTGACGATCATGAAGGCGGAGGCGGAAAAGCAGGCTGCCGTGCTCGCGGCGGAGGGCGAAGCCTCCTACATGCAGACCCTGCAGAAGGCCTATAACACGGAGGACAAAGCAGCTTTCTACAACTACATCCGTTCTCTGGATGCAATGAGGGAATCGATGAAAGGCGGTAACAAGACACTGATCCTGGACAAGGATTCCGAGATCGCGCGGATCCTGTACGGAGTCGTGGAGTAATTGTACTTTTAACGATAAGGGGGAGAGATCATGGTAGTAGACGGCGAGGTTTGGGTAGGACTCGGAAGTGACGGAAAAGGCGCGTTCCTGTTGCCGCAGATGGCGAACCGGCACGGACTGATCGCGGGTGCGACCGGTACGGGAAAAACGGTCACCCTGAAGGTGCTCGCGGAGTCGTTCAGCGACATGGGCGTACCGGTCTTTATGGCGGACGTCAAGGGAGACATCGCGGGTATCATGAATCCCGGCACGGACAGCGCGGACATGCAGGAGAGGATCGAGCGTTTCGGCCTTTCGGAGCACGGATTTTCCTATCAGGGGTATCCCGTGACCTTTTGGGATATCTACGGGGAGAAGGGCATTCAGCTTCGGACCACGATCTCCGAGATGGGCCCGCTCCTGCTCTCGCGTATCTTAAATCTCAACGATCTGCAGTCATCGATCCTCACGATCGCGTTCAAGATCGCGGACGACAATGACCTGCTCCTGATCGATACCAAGGATCTGAAGGCTCTGCTCTCCTATATCAGTGAGCACAACAAGGAGTTTTCCGCGACCTACGGCAATATCGCGAGAGCCTCCGTCGACACGATCCTCAGGGCGGTCGTTGCTCTGGAGCTCGACGGCGGCGAGACGTTTTTCGGCGAGACGGCGCTGAACATCAGCGACTGGTTCACACTCGGGGACGGCGGCCGCGGCATGATCAATGTCCTGGATTCGGAGAGCCTTATCAACAACGGCCGGCTCTATTCCACGTTCCTGCTGTGGCTCCTCTCCGAACTCTTTGAGACACTTCCCGAAGTGGGCGATCTCGATAAGCCCAAGATGGTCTTCTTCTTTGACGAGGCGCATCTTCTGTTCAACGGCGCCTCCAAGACCCTGCTGGACAAGATCGAGCAGGTCGTCAAGCTCATCCGCTCCAAGGGTGTGGGCGTCTACTTCTGCACACAGAATCCGCGGGATATCCCCGACGGTGTGCTCGCCCAGCTCGGCAACAAGGTAGAGCACGCGCTGCACGCGTACACGCCCGCCGAACAGAAGGCGGTCAAAGCGGCGGCCATGAGCTTCCGCGAGAATCCTGATTTTGATACCTATGAGACGATCATGGGACTGGGAACCGGC
>JAILFA010000106.1 GCA_024687125.1 Lachnospiraceae bacterium | reverse complement strand
CGCTCCGATGTAGACCGGAAATGTCATCCCGGTCCGGGACAAAAGCGCCGAGATCGCAGTTCCGATCCCCGCCGCGACCGCCATCTGAAACGCGGCGATCGAATAACCCGCCACGCCGTCATGCTTTGGCATAACAAGCGCGCTGTCCTCATACGGATCGAACCCGGATACTGTGGCAAGCAGATTCTTTTTTTCGATCAGCCGGTTTGCGATCGGACCGCCGATGATGGAGCCCGCGATCAGTCCGTAGGTCGCGCACGCCAGGCAGATGGTCGTCGCGTTCTCAAGTCCCCTCTCCTCTAAGATCGGTCCGAACGCGGCAGATGTTCCGTGCCCGCCGGTCATGGGGATCGATCCCGTACACAGCCCCAGCAGACGGTCCATTCCGAACAGCATGGCCGATCCGGCAGAAAGCGCATTCTGAACGAACACAAGCCCTATGACAAGAAGCAGGAACACCAGAAGGTTCTTTCCGCCTCTCTTAAGCAGCCGGAAATCCGCCTGAAACCCTACGGACGTAAAGAAAAAGACCATGCAGACTTCACGCAGGGAGTCATTGAAGGTGATTTCCGCCACCCCCGTCTCATAAAGAACACACAGGATCGCCGAAACGACAATTCCGCCGATCACGGGTGAGGGGATACAGAACCGGTCCAGAAATCCGATGTGCATTTTGGCAAAATAGCCGACTACCATCGCGACCACTGCGATGGCCAGCGTCTGATAGATATCAAAAGAAATAACGGTCACTGGTAATCTCCTTGGATCTATGGGTGATTTTTATTTCTTGATCAGCTTCACGTTGCGGATATGGATGGTCGCGGTCGAGCCCTGTTTGCCCATGTTGAATTCCACCCGCCCGTTGTCATCGGTTTGATCCTGCATATCCACATCAAAAGTAAACGTCTGCCACTCGGGCGTTAAGTCTACCGGCGTATCCGGGAAGTAGCGGATCCAGTCCACATCCGGCGCCGTGATCGCAGGCTTCATGGTACGCGCCTCATCCGCTTTGGCCTCAAAGGAGAACTCATACTGACAGCCCTGCTCCATCGGCATTTTCGGCTGCACGAGCTGTACGGAATACTCTTCCGTTCCTTCTTTCTGTGATGTGATGATGATCTCGTGATCGCCGATCTCGGCTTCTCCTTCTCCGCCGTTGAAGAGGAGGAACTTCCAGTTCTCATCATCGCTTAAGTCTTCTTTTTCGGAGAAGTCACTGTTATAGACAAAGTTACCGTTCTCGTCCGCCTCGCGAAGATTCAGCACCTGTTCCGGCCGTTTCACATTTTCATCATAAGAATCCTTCTGGAACATCCGGACATAATCCACATACATGCAGGCGTTCTCGTCAAAGACGGTACTCTCATCCGGATCTCCCGGCCAGTCCCCGCCGACCGCCACGTTTAAGATCACATGGAACGGCTGGTTGAACGGCGCCGGATACGGTTTTTCCTCTTCCCCTTCAACGGCGGAAAACCAGTCATTCTCCGAATGGTACTGTTCCCCGTCCAAATACCATCTGATCTCTCCCGGTTCCCACTCTATTGCAAACACATGATACTCATCCGCAAAATCCCCGTCGCTTAAGGAAAACGATCCCTGGCTCTGCTTATGAGGTTCTCCGTAATGTAACGTTCCGTAATTGACCTTGGTGGAATCTCCGAGCACTTCCATGATGTCGATCTCACCGCACTTTGGCCACTGCCCGTAAAACTGCTCATCCTGCGGCATCATCCAGAACGCGGGCAAAAATCCCTTGCCTCTGGGTACTTTGAGCCTTGCTTCAAAGCGCCCGTATTTGTAATCGTGTTTATTCTGCGTGTTCACGCGGCCGGACTTATAGCTGACCTTACCGCCCTCTTCCTCTTTCACTGGCCGGATCACGAGCTCTCCGTCCTTTACGAATGCATAGTCCGCACTCGGGACATACTCCTGCAGTTCATGATTGACCCAGCCGGGCTCATGACTTTCATAATTCCAGTCCGCTTCATTCAGGGCGTCTCCGTCAAACTCATCCGCCCACACCAGATGGTAGCCTTCCGGGATCTCGATCTCAACTTCTTCCGTTTCTTTTGGCACATCCGCTTCCGCGTCTGTTTCGATCACGGAATTGTCTTCCATCGTTTGTGCAGTCTGCGGCACACTGCAGGCCGTTAACGCCGCAAGGGCCAGTGCCCCCACAAGGTAACCTGTCTTTTTCATCCGTTCCGTTTTCTCCCTGTTTTTCTCCGGTCATAAGATCCGGCGGTCTCTTCCTGATGTTGTGTAGTATTCGTTCTTTGCAATATACATCTTCTTGTCTGCCATTTTGACAAGGTCCCTGATACCGGTCTGTCTGTCTTCCTCATGACGCGCATACCCGCAGGACGCTTCCAGGAGGAGCTCATTTTCACCGGACCATTTCTTCATGGCCTCTTTCAGGTCTGTTAACCTTACTTCGACATCCGGCTGATCCGTCGTCAGGATCACAACGAACTCATCTCCGCCGATCCTGTAGATCTTTCCGATATCCGCAAAACATTTTCTGATACACTCTCCGGCACCCCTGATCAGGGTATCTCCGGCATCATGTCCTTCGCTGTCGTTGATCTCTTTGAGTCCGTTCAGATCGATCGAGACATAGGTCAGATCATCCGGCAGTTCGGCCTTTTCCAGCACTTCCACCTCCTGCGAATAGCTGCGGCGGTTCATAAGAGCGGTCATACTGTCGATGCTGGCATTTTCCTGTTCTTCCACGACTCTTTCATTAAGTCTGATCCTGAGATTATAAAAACTGATCCCCAGAACGAACTGAAAAACAAAGAAAACAAGTACATTGATGATACTCGCGCCGACCTGCGTCTGTGACACGATGATATAGAGCATGATCAGATCCGCTGCGGCGACAATGATCGCATACATACAGGGGAGCAGGAAAATGCTGAGCGGTACCGTCAGAGAAAACGTCATGAACAGGACCGGATCCACAACACCCACGATTGAGACGTCGGAATAGGTAACGGCCAGTGCCCAGCCGAAAGAAAATGCCGCAAACACCGGATTGGAGATGTTCATCATCCGGAATCTTTTCGCGATATCCCTTTTGATGTAGAGATTCAAAAGAATAAACGCAACAGCCGCACACAGGAACACGATATATAAGCAGCGGTACCTCCATAGGTACTCTCCGTATAACGACTCGTTGAAAACAGTATAGATCAGCATAAAGGCTTCCAGAATGCTGATGATGACCGGACAGACAAAAGAGATATTTATGGTCGACTGGTACGTCCCCATCCGTATCCTGTCCTTCTTGCTCAT
>JAILFA010000089.1 GCA_024687125.1 Lachnospiraceae bacterium | reverse complement strand
TTAAGTATGAGCCGACCATGCTGTTGGTGGAGCATGATGTCAGGTTTCAGGAAAAGATCGCAACGGAGGTGGTAAAGATCACGAAGTGATGGATATGATTCATGATTGAGAGCTTTGCCGAACACTTTTCGCGTTGTTTTTTGTGCCGCTGTATCGTATATTAATTTGTAGGGTGCTCCGAGGAGCGGATCGAAACAATTCAATGATAAAAAGGGGGATGGCCATGATCGAACTGATTGCACCGAAAGACCGCAAAAAGCAGATTGCTCTATATAACAGCCTTACCGTGGGAAAGGACGGTATGTTCAGCGCCCTGTTCGGACTGGCGCCGGGACTGGCGAGCGGCCAAGTCGCAAAGGAAGCCTTATTGGCAGAAAGTGTCACATCGGATCCGACGATTCTCCAGGAGGTTAAGGAAAATCCCGCGATGCGGGCCGAGCTGATCGCGCAGAAAAAGGCCATCTTTGAGAAGATTCGGGATACAAAGGATCAGGCTGTGATCACGCAGGGTCTCGATGACGGCGCGATGACCGGCTATCGCACGCTCTCGATCCTGCACTATATGCATAAGCACCCGGGCGTTACTTTCATGGATGCCATGGATCCTGCAAAAGATGTTCAGGGGAAACATGAAGCGGCGATGGAGGTGATCGACGCCTGCGCGAAAACATCCGGGATCACCACGGAGACCAGGGGAACCTCTACGGCAAAGATCGTGAAGGAGGGAACCGGAGATGACATGATCCCGATCGTCGCCGGTGCGATCCAGGTCCTGAATTCTCTCGATGTCAGGGATATCGCTCTTCAGATGATGGAGGTTCAGCCGCCCACCACGCCGGAGCAAGCCAAGACCATCTTCACGGACCCTCAGAATCAGAGCACGGTCCGACCGGTCATGAGTGCCATCTCCGATTTCTACACGAATGCGCAGAGCGCCCTCTACTGTTTCGGTGTCACGCAGGATCAGAAAGTGACAGGCTTAAGGGGTAGAATCAGAGATGGCGTTTTCCAGACGCTGACGGAACAGGAGCGGGAACAGTGGGCGCTGACACAACAGAATCTTCCCTACCTGCAGAGTGAGCAGTATCTGCACAAACTGCGCGTATTGGACGCCGATAGGGTTGATTTCGGAAACAAGGAGACGACCGGTGAATATCTGGATCAGAGCATTGTCGCGGAGCAGATGATCAGATCTGCGACGTTTCATGAGAGGATTGCGGAGACCGGCACACTGGCTGCGATGGACGCGGATCCGCAGAAAACGCGCAAGCAGTTCGAGTCGCTTGATCACTCGGCGGTTATATTTGGAGATGAGGAGCTGACCCCGAAAGAGATCATCGGAGACGACGGCCCGGTCAAAAAGATGCTGGGACAGGGGCTTCCGGAGGAAACGCGTCGGGAGATCACCGAGACCCTGGCCTTCACGGACGTGGTACCGGAGCCGCCCACCGCGCGCATCCGCAAAGAGCTTGCGCAGGCACGCACTCCTGCACAGATGGAGAGCGTTCTCGAGGCGCTCGGCGCTGCCGCACCCGGTCTGATTCATGAGGACGGTTTAAAGGGGATGAAGGGACAGGCAAGGCTGACGAGCAACTGTGACGAGATCAGCTATGTTGATCCCGATTATCAGCCCGCTGCCGACGGAAAGCAGGTGGCCGGTGCCGGGAAGATCCAGACGATCGCCATGCTGAAGCCCGAAGTATATAACGACCTGAGAGGCAGTATCGAAAAAGCACTCGACCTTATCGATAAAGGGGATTACCCGAACCATCAGGGCTTCGCAGATCGCTATCAGGCAGAACGCGCAAAACAGGATGCCGATCCCGTGAGGGCAGAAGCACTCGGAGCGGGAAAGACCGCGATGGGGGTTCTCTCCGGGATCACGCAGGATCGCGTACAGGCCATGGAGGATCTCTATTCCCGCATGAAGGATGAACAGAGCCGGCTGCACAGGGATTCCGATACGTATAAAGAGATGTACCGGGCGGTAGAAGCGATCCATGAGCGCGCATCCAAAGGATATGACCCCAAGGATCCCGCCGCGCAGGCGGAGATGTCAAAGCTGTTTACCAAAGCATACCAGACCGCGCAGGCCTATTCCGATAAGGAAGTGGCCGGAAAGGAAAAGAAGACACAGAGAGGTCTCGACAGGAAGAACTTCACCCTGACGATCCTCACCAACACCAGTCAACACCGTGACGGTGCCAGTACCTGGTATCTCCCGGAGAAGTTTGATGAGCGGCGTCTGATCTCCGAGGATCCGAAAGCGAAGACAGAGGGAGGGATCGACGGCCTGCTAAAGGAGGAAAAACGGCATAACAGGAGCTTCCGGGAATTCCTGACGGGGAAGAATCCCTTTTCAAAACCTCTTGCCAGAGGACCCAAGAAAGAGATCACAAGGAAACCGGTCAAGGGGAAAAAGACCAATCTGCAGAAGCTGATGGAACTGGAAAAGGCAGGGGGA
>JAILFA010000068.1 GCA_024687125.1 Lachnospiraceae bacterium | reverse complement strand
GGCGGATGACATCGATAACCAGATGCTTCCCTTTCTTTATAATTTTCGAAATGCGTTTTCTGACGGTCTGAACACATATCTCTGGAATCTGGATCTCGGGACTCCGGCGATGTATGCCTATGGATACTATGGAATGGGCAGCCTGTTCTATTATCCGTCGCTTCTGGTTTCGGCATCGATATTTCCTTATATCGTGGCGGGCCTGGTGATCGCGAAATACCTTCTGGCCTGTTATACAGCGCAGGGGTTTCTGCGCAGATTCACGGCTTCTCCCCGGACGGCCGCAGTCGGGGCATTGCTGTATGCTTTTTCGGGGCTTCAGAGCACCAATATCTCATTTTACTGTTTCCATGATGTGACGGCGGTGTTTCCGCTCCTTCTCATCGCCGGTGAAGAACTGCTGCGAAAGACGATGAAGGATGAACCGGCTGTCAGAGAGGGACTGCTCCTGTCAGCGGCAGTAGCGGTCAATGCGCTGACCAATTATGTGTTCTTTGTACAGAGCGCGCTCGCTCTGGTACTGTATTATCTGTTCCGGGTCGATAAAAACCGCGGTGCCGTCATTCGTTCGTTTTTCCGTTTTCTTTTCTACTCGCTTCTCGGAGCAGGACTGGCGGGGATCCTGTATGTGCCCAACATGCTGTACATCATGGGAAACCGACGGAACGGGCCGTCCGTGCTGAGCGCTCCGGGTCTTTATGATCTTCCGCATTTTTTGTATATCATCAAGGGATTCCTGCTGCCCGGGGATGCCATGATGGATGAGTCCTGTCTGGTCACTTATGTTTGGCTGTCCGCGGATTGCTACCTGCCGCTGGTGGGCATGGTTCTTGTGATCGCATATCTCCTGAAAAAGAGAACCTGGCTGCAGAGACTTCTGCTGTTTCTTATCCTGCTGTCGTTCTTCCCATGGGGAAACGGTTTCTTTCTGTTATTCACGATCTCCTATCACCGATGGTGGTATTTCCTGATCCTGCTGATGGCTCTGGCGTCGGTTCTTGTCCTGGAGGATATGAGATCCTATCCCGTGAAATGGGGAGCGGCGATCCAGGCAGGTATGATCCTCTGCTGGACTGCAGCGGTCTTTGCGCTGCGCGGCTCGGATGGAGAATCGCTTGTTTTTCACAGGGGAAGACTGCTTCTGATGATCGCCTTTTCCCTGCTTTCTGTTCTGGGTGTTCTGTATCTGAACCATACGCATGACAGAAATGCGACCCGCTTCTTTCGCCTGACGGTGCTGGGGGTTGCCGGCTGTGCGGCTCTGATGCTGGTGTTTACGGAATACCTTTACAGACATGCGTCTCCCGTTTTGCCTCGGGATTATGAGGATATACGTCTCGCAGCTGCTGAGCTTCCGGATATTCCAGAAGAATATCGGTACAGGAATTATAAAAACCCGCTGATCCTGTATGCTTCCGGGGAGAACATCTCCGGGATCGGAAGCTATTCGTCAACCGTAAGCACATCGATCGTCGAGTTTGACGATCTTTTCGGATACTGGCATGAAAGCCTCCGGATGAATAAGAACAAAATTGCGGGTCTGCCGGAGCTTCTCGGCGGAAAGTACCTCGCTCTGGGAGAACCGGAGACGGAAGAGATCTTTCCCGATGCGGTGACAGACGCCGACAAAAAGGTGATCAAGACCTTTGAGGCAGATGGCAGGAAGTGGGAGGTGTATGAGCTGGAGGCCTGTCCGATCGGATATGCCGTGGATACACTGATCAGCTATGAGGAACTGATGAAGCTTCCGGTCGAGATGCGTGGGATCGCGCTTTTATATGCCCCGGTCGTTTCGGAGGCGGACATCGCATCTGATCATACCGGGCTTTTCCCTGAAACAGTCCGGTTCTGCACGGCGGAGGAAGTGTTCAGCGAGATTCAGGATATAAGTACAGATATGGAAGGAGATGCCCTGTTCGTTCATCCGGCCGTCAGGTTGTATACGGAAAGAAATGAGAAGAACAGGATCGCGGATTTCTACAGGGATCCGACCGGTTTCGGCGGCACAACGACGTACAGCGAGGAAAAGCTCGTGTGGTTCAGTATCCCCTATGACACCTCCTGGCAGATCACGATCGACGGCCGGGAGACGGATCCGATCGACAGCGGCGGGCTCATGCTGCTCGATGTTCCTGCCGGAGAACATCGGATCGAAGCGGTTTACCGATTAAAGGGCGCGACAGCCGGAGTCCTGACATCTCTGCTTTGTCTGGTCATTCTGGGAGTGCTTCTGTGGTATCGTCGGAGAACACAGGGGAATAATCCTTGAGAAGATTCATCTTTTCGCCGTACCCGTCATAAATGACGGATACGATCACAGGCTCATAGAACATATCGGATCTGTCATAACATGCGCAGAGTTCCTGGTCCTGCTGCAGGTAAAGTGTATAAGCATAGGTCTCTTCATCCTCGTCCAGTCCGTAAAAGGTAAAATAGTCGCGATCGCCTTCCTGACGGAGAAGAAGCATACTGCCGTCGTCATCAAAGACAACGGAGCTGTCCTTTCCGCCGAAGTCTTCAAGATAAAAGGTTTCCCCTTTGTCTCTAAGAAAGACAACATACCTTGTTTTTTCATCGATCCGTTCCGGATCAATGGCTTTCTGCGTTTTTGAAGCGGTCTTCCAGGTGCTGTTGATGTGATCGATCAGAGCAAGGAGGTCCGGATCCCGCAAAACATTCGGGTCATTGATCTCCATGATGATATCGGAGCGGTCAAAATCTCTGTAGGCAGCGGTTCTCTGGACATAGATGCTTTCGCCCTCCAGAGCTGCGAGTCTCGCGTAAGCGTTATCCGTTTCATGCAGGCGTTCGCGGACATAGCTGCGGAAAGCAGACAGATCATATTGATCGGGATCTACCGGGGAGGATGACATATAATCACCGTCCGGCCAGCGCTTCATTTCACGGAGATAGGCGCCGGAGGAAAAGATTTTGCGCTCATAATCCGCGAGCATGGCATCCACGGCGTCGTCGGACCATGCGCCGGAGCGAAGATCCTTGTATTTCCGCAGCATCTGATCAAGAACATCCGTATCTTTGTTCACAAGAAGCTGGTTCAGGTAGGAGTATTCCATAAAAAAACTGTACCAGGGGGTATGTGAGTCCTGAATGTAGAGATTGTGGGCATATTCGCAGTATTCATTTCCCCAGGTCGCGTCCAGATCCCAGGGACAGTAGAGCGCATGACGGTCATCGCCGTAGATCGCCAGATAGAAATTCTTATAGATACTGTCATCTCCCTGGATCAGACCGACAAACAGAAAGTAATCCATGGCATTATCAAGATCCATGGCGTTCAGAAGTGCTTCGGAATCCCCGGCGTGTTCTGCCAGATATTGATAGTATGACAGAAGGACAGACCATTTCTGTTCGTAGTATTCTTCACCGGCGTCCCGGCCGTTTCTGGTTTCATGGATCAGACGGTAGCCATAGACTCTTTCTTCGGGATCGTTCTGAAACACAAAGCTGTCATCGCGCGTGTCAATGACCTTTTTAAACAATCCCCCGGAGGTGTCGCCCTGATCAAGGCAGACCATGGCTTCATCCGGAGTATATCCCAGAGCGTAAAGCCCATTGTATTTCCCGTTGACAAAGACCTCCAGATAGCGGTATTCCACGCCGGTCGGTATACCGTGCAGATTATCCGTTCCGCAGGAAAGAGCCCAGAGGTTCTGGGTAAACACATTTCTCACCTTGGTCGCATCATTATAAGCCGGATACAGGACCCAGTCACTGTTCTTGGGCATGCCGAGGAGAGAAGCGGGATTCTTGCGTGGATGATTGCCGGTGGAAGTGTAGAGCAGGGTCATACGAAGGGGGACTTTGGGATAGATAGAGGTTATTCCGCCCCGGATCCGGATCTTTCCGTCTGAAAGAAATCTCCGACGGGTGCTGTCTTTGCCGTTGTCAAACAGCGTCATGGACATGCTGCCGTAGGTTTCGGAAAAAGGGCTCTCGCACTGGATGGAAAGGATCGGCAAAAGAGTGCATTTCAGAGAGCGTATGCAGTACCGGGTATTATCATACAGGAGCAGGCGGACGCTGCCGTTTTTCGAGATCATGTCATCGGAGATCAGCGGAAGCGAAGGATCTGTGTTTTTGACAAAAGCGATCCGGGGCGAACCATCGGGAGATTTGATACGTACAGACGGTGTATAGGCGGATGAAGAACCGTCGATCAAAGAGTAGTAATAACAGCCGGAGGAACTCTCATAAAGCAGTTCCTGTTCATCGAAATAGATCGAAGCCTGCAGCTCCTTATCCTCAGTGCGTTCCGCGCAAAGCGCCGAAAAGTCGTCTTCCGTGATGACCAGCTTCTCGATCGGTGTCCCGGTGTGAATGCGCAGAGAAAACAGCAAAAGCAGCGCAAGGGCAAGAAGGATGATAAGAAAAGAGATCCTGCGCGACATGTCTGATCAGATCCTGCGGCGTTTAGAGAAGATCGTCGCTGTCATATTCGATAATGGACAGCTTTCCGATACCGGCATTCTTCAGAGCAGATGCGAGAGCCTCCGTATTATCTGTTGAGATCTCAACCACAAAATCTGTTCCGTTTGCGGTATAATTGCGGCTTTTGATCCGATGGCTTCTGGTATTGGCGGAAAGGATCCCGGTAAGCTCCGCTTCCTTCTGATTATCGGCGTGGAAGACCAGAACAAAAGGCTTTTTGCCGAGGTTCACTTTTTCAAACACAAGCAGAAGGATCGTAACGATGATAAAGGTTGCCACGGCCAGTTCATAGAGCTGACATCCGCAGGTGATGCCGATGTGGATCGACCACAGAAGATAAAGCATATCTGTCGGATTTTTGATGGCTGTCCGAAAGCGGATGATCGCCAGTGCGCCGATGGTACCGAGCGTGATCACCAGATTGGACTGGAGACTTAAGATGATCGTGGCAATGAAAAAAGGAAGGATCGCCAGAGCGATATTAAAGGACTTATTGTAGAAAGAACGGTGTGAAACCAGACGATACACGGCGAATTCCAGCAGACTCAGGATCAGGACCATAAAGAGAACGGCAAGAATGGTGGACTGGCTGAGAGACGGATGCTCGTAATTGCTGATGATGTTGTCCAGGATGATCTTTACATAATTCATGGATGAACCTTCTTTCCAGCTTCCCGGGAATCCGGTGGGCTATACGGCGGATCTGTTCCGGGAATTCATAATACAACCGCTATGATAGCATAGTTCCTGACCATGGTCGAGTGCAAAATGCAGTCCGCGGAAGCATGTCGCGGGCGGATTTTATGACACTGATCGCAGAGACAGCCTTCCCAGAGTATATTTGGAAAAGGCACTCTGCACGAGACTGGCATCGGAGACCAGATGGCGGAAATGACTCGTCAGGATCTCGTCGAATTTCACTTCCAGGACATGTCGCCCGGAAGGGAGGACCGGTCTGCGCAGATAATCGCCGCTCAGAAACTCCTGACAGTCGGCGGAAGCGGAGATGTTGCGATCAAAGGTGATCCTCACGTGGGTGGTCGGCTCCACGTAAGCACATCGCTCATAATCGATGATCACAGCGGGCCGGAATCCCCGGGCAAGAGTCCGGACGCAGAACTCTTTTAAGACCGCTTTATCCGTCTGCCACAGGAGTTCGGAAAAGTCTCCCTGCATGATCGCATCAAACTCTTCTCTCGAGATCGGGCAGGTCTTCTTGTGACAGCGGCCATCCAGCTTTTCCTTTTTTTCCAGTGTCAGACGGTCCGAGGACGAACCATAGTAACGCAGCCGATATTTGTATCTGCGGGAGATGCCGCTGTCGGTGTCATTTGCGCAGGAATTTTTCAGGTCATCGAAATACAGGGAATGAACGCTGTAGCACCCGTTTACTCCGTGTTCATCGGGGAGCAGACCGGAGGATACCCGCGCTTCGATACGAGCCAGGTCCGCTTCATTGCATACGTATTTCCATTCGGTTCTGTATTTTTTCATGGAAGCCTATGTTCACCTCTCTATGCGGTAAACCCGGATGGGAGAAGGATCTCGGCGGTCTAAGCCGCCTGTGACGGTATCATTATAGAAAAAGATGTGGTACAATGCAAGGACGATGGGCATATATGCATACTGACAGGAGAACGATATGATTGCAGCTTCGACATTATTACGGGAGATCGGATCGGATTTTTATACGGGTGTTCCGGATTCACTCCTGAGATCCTTTTACGATGAGATCGTCCGCACATACGGACTTGATCCGGCACACCATGTGATCGCCGCCAACGAGGGAAATGCTGTCGGCATTGCCGCCGGATATCATCTCGCCACCGGAAAAGTACCGGTGATCTACCTGCAGAACAGCGGGATAGGAAATACGATCAATCCGCTGGCCAGCCTGATGAATCCCAAAGTCTACGGGATTCCCTGTATCCTTATCGTGGGATGGCGGGGCGAACCGGGGGTTCATGATGAACCGCAGCACGCCTATCAGGGAGAGGTGACCTGCAGGCTTCTGGAGGATATGGGGATCGAATATTCTGTGATCGGTCAGGAGACTTCACAGGAGGCTGTCAGAGATGAAATGCACCGGTTTCGGGAATTGCTCTCCCGCGGGGAGGATGTTGCTTTTGTGATCCGAAAGGGTGCCATCTCCGGCGACAGAGAGTCCTATGGAAATTCCTATACGATCACGCGCGAAGACGCGATCCGCCGGATCCTTGCGGCCTCGGGCGATGATCCGATCATCTGCACCACAGGCAAAGCGGGCCGTGAACTTTATGAGCTGCGGGAGAAGGACGGTGCCGGACATGGCCGCGATTTTCTTTCCGTTGGTTCCATGGGGCACGCGAGCTCGATCGCTCTTGGCGTTGCACTCAAAAAACCGGAGTCGACCGTATGGTGTATTGACGGTGACGGTGCTGTCCTTATGCACATGGGTGCGATGGCGGTGATCGGTAAGGCGCACCCCGGGAATCTGCTCCATATTCTTTTGAATAATGAGTCGCATGAGAGCGTTGGCGGTCTTCCTACGGCTGCGGATGCCGTGAATCTCACGGAGGTCGCAAAAGCATGCGGATATGCCGGCAGCGCGTCCGTAAAGAACGATGAAGAACTGGAGAGGGAACTGTCGGGCATTCGCAGGCAGCAAATGCCGTATCTTCTCGAGATCAGGTGCAGCACTGCTTCCAGGAGCGATCTGGGGCGCCCCAAGGAATCTCCCGCGGAGAATAAGAAAGCGTTTATGTCAGCTCTGGGCGGGCGTTGAGCGGGTCATTGCCGATACGGCTTCCAGTTCCTGCGGTGTATCGATCTCCATCAGCTGACCGCTCCGGATCGCATGGATGTACAGAGGAAGCCGGTCCAGATTTCTGTCGACGACCTCATCCCAGAAAAGCCCTGCATGATCCGGACGTGTATAGGCGTCTTCTATGGCCTTTGCCAGCGTCAGAGCTTCGGGTTTGCGGAAATAGGAGATCCCGACCATATTATACAGATCATCGCCGCCCTTTTTGACACGCGTGATCCGTCCCGCAGAATCCTGCTCAAAACACCAGTCATCCGTATGTCCGGGGACCATTCTCCCAAAGTAGCATGAAACTGTCAGATCCCCCGACAGGATGGAAGGATCCGCCAGAAACAGATCTGCTTCGCAGATAAAACATCCCTTTTCCGTTTTTTGAAGTTCCTTCAGCGCAGCGTGAAGGGAAGAGATGTTGTTCTTCTCCAGATACTCATGGTTGGGGAGAAGCGATAATCCAGGGTATTTTGCAGGCAGATAAGAGAACTGCTCCTGCAGGTAGCCGGTAACGACATAAAATTCTGATACACCGCGCGCCGACAGTCCGTCGATCACGGTTTCGATCATCGGACGGCCGTTTACGGGAAGGAGCGGTTTGGGTGTCTTTTCCGTAAGCGGTCGCATTCTTGTGCCGAGTCCCGCGGCCATCAGGATGGCGGATTCCCGTTCGGAGCTCATAAGCTTTTTTTCCCTTTCCCGGCAGCGGGAAGGTCCGTGATCCCGCAGTTTTCAAGCGCTTCTTCAAAAACCTTCCAGAACGCCTCGATATCCGGCGCATCGATCGCGCCGAGTGCGCAGAGGCGGAAAGTTCCCTTTTTTTCAATCTTGCCCGGATAGATGGTAAATCCGCGCTCGTAGCAATAATCATGTACTTTGTCAAAATCCCAGTGCGGATCGTCCGGATAGTACACCGCGGAAACAAGACCGGCCTGTTCTCCGCGATCCAGCATCTCCTGAAGGCCCAGGCGGTCTTCTCCTTCGTGGATCGCGGCCATCACGCGGCGATGTCTGTCCCATTTGCGCTGCTCACCTTCCGTGAAGTACTCGGCGAGTGCCTGCCGGGCGGCATAGATAACCTGTACCGGAGGTGTAAAGTGCATCTGACCGGTCTTCTCAAAGTAGTCGTATTGGAAAGCCAGATTACAGTAGTAGGAACGAGTCGGGTAGAGCCGGCTTTTTTCGATAAGGTCTCTGCGGCCGATCACATAGGACAGACCCGTCATGCCCATGATCCCTTTCTGCGCGGATGCCATACAGAAATCGATATTATCCGCGTAGACATCGATTGGGATCATGGCATAGGAACTTGTCGTGTCGGTGATGAAGACGGCATCGTGCCTGTGCGCGATCTCTCCGATCTCACGGATCGGGTTCAGCAGGCCGCTTCCCGTCTCGTGATGCGTTACATAAACGTAGGCGATGTCGGGGTTATCAGCGAGCGTTTTCTCGATGACGTCGAGATCCGGCGCGTGATCGATCGGCTGAACAAGTTCTATGTGCGGCAGATGATATGCTTTCAGGATCTCTACGGCACGTTCGCTGTAGGAGCCGTTCTGGATGACCAGAGCCAGTTTTCCCTCCGGAAGAAGGGAATTCAGAGCCACATCCATGCAGATCGTCCCGGATCCGCAGAAGAGAACGGCTGTATACTCCTCGGGTTTTCCGTGTATGATCCTGACCAGATCACCGCGGATCTCTTCCATGATCTTTTGAAATTCGACCTCGCGCGGGCAGATATCTGGGACGATCTGCGCCTGTTTTACCGTATCCGTGGTAGTGGCAGGACCCGGATTCAGCAGAATGTTACGGCGAACGCTGTTATGATCAGTCATCTTTTCCTCTTTTCTGACCCGTATACCGGGTCCGGTGGCAACTACAGTTCATCGATCAGCGTGATGATCTCCTTGAACGGCATGATCTTTTCGTCGATCTCCTGTGCCCGGTGATGCCGGAGGATCTCCTCCGCGGCATGTTTCATCGCGGGTACGGCGGCACGCATCAGCTGGTTTGCGTAGATCACGATGTTTACGCCGTGTGCCGCCAGTTCCTGTTCAGTGATGGAATTGAAGGAGGTCGGTACGACAACAATGGGGGTTGTCCTGTCTTCTTTGCGGAAACGGTCGCAGAATTCGAGGATCTCCGCGGGATCCTTTTTCCTGCTGTGGATCATGATTCCGTCCGCGCCGGCATCCCGATAGGAAAAGGCACGGTGCAGAGCATCCTCCATTCCCCGCTCCAGGATCAGGCTCTCGATCCGGGCGATGACCATGAAATCCTCGGAGAGCTGAGCTCTTTTACCGGCTCGGATCTTTTCGCAGAAGTTTTCTATGCTGTCCTGCGTCTGCTCCACCTCCGTGCCGAACAGACTGTTCTTTTTCAGTCCGGTCTTGTCTTCGATGATGACGGCGGAAACGCCCATTCGTTCCAGGGAACGGACAGTATACACGAAATGCTCGGTCATGCCGCCTGTATCTCCGTCAAAGATGATGGGCTTGGTGGTCACTTCCATCACGTCGTTGATCGTACGGAAGCGGCTTGTCATATCAACAAGCTCAATGTCCGGCTTTCCCTTGTCCGTGCTGTCGCACAGACTGGAGATCCACATGGCGTCGAACTGATCGATCGCTTCACCGTTTACGACGATCGTCTTTTCGGCGATCAGTCCGGTGAGGCCGCTGTGTACCTCAATGGTCTTGACGATCGGAACGAGCTTCAGCAGCTTTTTCAGTCGGCTTCTGCGGAATTCCGGCATGGAAAGTTTTTCCAGCATCTGACGGTCGATCTTCTGGATCGACGCGTTGTATGTATAGGGAATCTCGATCAGCTGTCCGCCATACTCGGACAGGAGATGTTCGATGTTTTCGCGGATCACGGACAGACCGGGTTCGTCCCAGTTATCGCCGTGGACGATAAAGTCCGGGTGAAGCGTTTCAACAACATCGTCATACATGATGGTTTTCTGAACGATCACATCAGACACTTCGGGGATCTGCCTGACCATCTCGACCCGTTCCGCTGTTGTCCTTGTCGGAAAGCGGTTGTATCGGATCATTTCCGGATCATCCAGGACGCCGACGACCACAGAACCGTATTTTCCTGCTTCCCGCAGGATGTTCAGGTGTCCTTCATGGATAACATCCGTACAAAAGCAGGTGTAGACGATTTTTTTCTCTTCCATGCAGCTTCTCCTTCGATTGCGGAAACTCTGAAATCAGAAGTTTTCCAGATGCTTAACCTCTGATGCGCTCGGATTGTCCGGCGCGCATTCATGAACATAGCGCGGTTTTTCCTGGTCATTCAGCCAGGTGCCGCCGTGCAGGCAGCTTTCACAGTACTGTGCATGAGGAATGATCTCTCCGTGATAGGTGAATTCCCTGTCGGTCAGTTCAAATCCGGAGACATCACTGGATTCGGACGGAATCCTGTATTCTATCATCCGATAGTTGCCGTCCACATTTCCCTCCAGCAGGTAGTACTGATAGAAATATCTGGTCACGTCCGATCCTTCCGAGAGTGCAAGGATATCTGTACCATAGCTGTCCGCGGTCTTTGATCCGGCAAAACGTACGAGGGTCGAAAAGAGATTGGCGTGACAGCCCGGTACATGGCTGATCCTGATCGCACCGCGTTCTCCGGGCGCCTTGATCAGACACACGGGATTGGAAAGCACCCCGTCCCAGTAGTATCCGTGATCAGCAGTGATCACGATGGCTGAATTATCGTAGGTTCCGTTCGCTTTCATCTCGTCCAGATAGTCTGCGATCAGAGAAAGGGTTCCCGCGGCAGCCGCCATGGCATCGGAACCGCCGGGGGCCGGTGAGCCGTCCGCGTGGATGTTATACGGATAATGAGCACCGTTGAGATGAATGAACTTGAATTCTTTCTTTCCCTCTGCCAGCGTCAGGCCGCCGTTGTAGGAAAAACCTTCGCGGAACAGGGAATTGTCAGGATTGTAATATTCACCGAGGCCGTCAAATTCCGTACCGTCCATCCAGATCATGGGTTTTGCGATGTTCGGAAAGTATTTGCAGGCAGCCAGACGGTAGAGATGCTTGAAAAAGGAAAAATTGTCCTTGATATACAGGTCCATCTCATCATAATTCACCGCGATCTCTCGCATACGATCCGGGACGGAATCTTTGCTCGGTGTGTAGAAAGCCATTTCATAGCCGCTGTCTGCGATCTCATCAAGATAAAGCCGCTGTGACCACTGATCTCTGCGCCACTCATCCCGCGGCTTTTCGTTGTAGCTCATGTGTCCGGTCAGAAGATAATCCAGAGAGATCGCCGTTGTACTGTAGGCTCCGGTAAAGTTGTCGAAATAGGTGAAGCCCTCATATCGTTCCAGTACAGGTGCGTCTTCCGTCAGCAGCTGTCCGAGATAGTCATCGTCAAACATATCAACGATAAAGACAAGGAGATTTCCATCCGAACCCACCTCATATAAGTGGGCATCAGTCTGTGCGTGCGACACATGTGCGCTCACATCATTCTCCGTAAAGACGGGCACCATGAGCGAGACGAGCGAGGCCGCCTGGATGCCGGTGAGCAGGATGGAAACAAATCCGGCTGCGGCACGGAACTGTTTACCGAACCGGATCGCCAGAAAAAGGATGGCCGCGAAAAGAAGAGCCCAGATGATGAGGTCGCGGGTCATCTGTCCCTGATAGGAAGACCAGTCTACCTGAGCGCCGTTCAGCAGCCCCAGTCGAAGGTTCAGGATATTTCCCTGAAGATAGAAGCACAGCGCGCCGCAGAAAAAGAGTGCGCCGTAGATCTGTCGCAGCTTATCCGGCAGGATCAGGCCGATGACGGCAGATAAAAGGAATACTCCTCCAGAAAACAGCAGGGGCATCCACCAGAAATTAGACAGCTTGAACCAGAACTCGGAACGGTTCAGCAGAACCATTTCAAAAGGCGCATAAAGACAGATCGTGAAGACCAGCGCCAGGATTTCAAGAAATAAAACACAGCGTGGTGTAAAGACGGGTTTGT
>JAILFA010000017.1 GCA_024687125.1 Lachnospiraceae bacterium | reverse complement strand
TGAGATCCCCGAACTGGAGAGGGTCCTGCGGCGCGTGCTGCCGGAGTCCGCTGTTACTTTTGAAAAGATCGTGACAGAAAAACCCGGCAGGGCGGTAAAAGCCGCGGCGGAAAAACCGGCGGCGGAAAAGCCCGCGGCGGAAGGATCCGGGGCAGGGAGCGATGCCGTCGGTAAGGACGGTTACGGCGATAAGGACGCTTACAGAGCACTCCGGGAAGCCGGGATCAACACGGAGGCGGGACTGGAGTACTGTCAGAGAGACCGGGAACTGTATCAGGAACTCCTGGAACAGTATGTCAAAGAAGCTCCCGGCAAGCAGGAAAAGCTGGATCAGTGCTTCAGGAACGCGGATTTCAAGAACTACGAGATCTATGTTCATGCCCTGAAGAGCACCTCCAAGACGATCGGCGCTTCCGACCTTTCCGGGAAAGCGCTCAGGCTCGAGAACATGGCCAAGGAAGGCGGAGAAGGGATCACGGAAGCGCTTCATGAAGAGATGATGGAGCAGTATAAGAAGACGGCGGCCATGATCGCCAAAGCGGTCGATCCGGAGAGCGCGGCAGCGGAGAATGGTTCCGCCGGACCGCGTGTCCTGGAGTTTTCTCCCACGGAGGAGAAGAAGAAGCCGACGATCCTGGAGTTCGCGCCGGAAGGCAGCAGCGGAGGCAGGGACTCATGAAGAGAATTGCGCTGATCCGTGACAGATTCCTTAATCCCGAGCGGGACTTCCAGGACCGTCTCTTTGTGATGCTCACGGATATGATCCTGCTCGCGATCCTGGTGGTCTTCATCGCGGATATCATCCTGGGGGAGGATATGACCGAGATCATCCTCCTGGGGAGCGCGCTCGTCCTGATCCCGACGGCTGGTATGCTCCTGATGAAGATGGTCGGGACGAAATACTGCAGGATCCTGCTGGCCGCCGCGGCTGTTTTTGTGCTCCTTCCGATCTCTTTTTTCTACGGCGGAGGCATACACGGCGGCACGATCATCTGGTTCTCGATCACCTATTTCTACATCGGCATGATCCTGTCCGGGAGAATGAAGCTGATCATGCTTTCTCTGCTCACACTCCTCGCTGTGGCGCTGTGCTACGTCAGCAACCACTATCCGGAACTGATCCATCCGCATTCGGAGACGATGGCCCTGTTTGACCAGACGGTGGCGATCATCGTCGTGGGACTGATCCTCTACGCAATGGTCTGGCTCCAGAACCTTCTGTATATCAATGAAAAGAACAGGGCCATGGAGGAGGCACAGAAGGTCGAGGAGATGAGCAGGGCGCAGAACCAGTTCTTTTCCAATATGAGCCATGAGATCCGTACGCCGATCAACACGATCATCGGCCTCAACGAGATGATCCTGAGGGAGGATATCTCCGAGGAGGTGGCGGAGGACGCGGTCAATATCCAGGCGGCGGGCAAGATCCTGCTGCACCTGATCAACGATATCCTGGACATGTCCAAGATCCAGTCGGGGCAGATGGAGATCAACCGGACGCCCTACGCGCCGGGCGACATGCTCTCCGAGATCGTCGCGATGCTCTGGATCCGCGCCAGGGACAAGGGACTCGCGTTTCATGTCAATGTATCCCCGGATATCCCGGCCGAGCTGTACGGTGATGAGGTCCGGATCAAGCAGATCCTCATCAATCTGATCAATAACGCGATCAAGTATACCAGGGAAGGCTCTGTTACGCTTACGGTCGAGGCCGGCGAGCGCCAGGGCGATGATATCAGCGTCATCTATTCCGTCACGGATACCGGGATCGGGATCAAAAAAGAGAGCATCCCGCACCTTTTCAGCGTCTTCAGACGTGTGGATGAGGTGAACAACCGGTACATCGAGGGAACGGGACTTGGACTTTCGATCGTCAGGCAGCTCGTCGATATGATGGGCGGCAAGATCACCGTGAACAGCGTCTATACCAAGGGTTCCACATTTATGATCGAGATCCCGCAGAAGGTTCTCGACCCGGCCGCTATCGGCGAGATCGATGTAGAAAAGCGGCATGGCATCAATGCCCGCGATCAGTATAAGAAGGTCTTTGAGGCCCCGGACGCGCGGCTCCTTGTTGTCGATGACAATGAGTCCAATCTGCTGGTCGTGACGAAGCTCCTCAGGGATACAAAGATCAGGATCGATACGGCCATGAGCGGCAGGGAAGCACTGAAGCTCACGCTGAACAATGAGTATCATGTGATCTTCATGGATCATCTCATGCCGGAAATGGACGGCATTGAGTGCCACCGCAGGATCATGGAGCAGACGGGCGGAAGGTCCAGATCCGCCAAGGTCGTGGCGCTGACCGCCAACGCCGGAGAGGACAACAAGCAGCTCTACCGCAAGGAAGGCTTTGACGGATATATCGAAAAGCCTGTGAGCGGAGGAAGCCTCGAGAGGGAGCTGTACCGGCTGCTTCCGGGGGATCTTGTCCACAAGGTCGGCAATGTGGAGGAGATCACCGAGGAGACGATGCAGTGGATGCAGTCGCATGAGCGGAAGAGGACCGTGGCGGTGACAACGGAGACGGTCGCGGATCTGCCGCGGGAGCTGATCGACAGATACGGCATCCGCACGCTTCCCCATCTGGTGGTCACGGACGAAGGAACGTTCCGGGACGGCCTGGAGATCGACACGGACGGGCTGCTGACCTACATGGAGGATGTATCGCGCAAGATCAAGACCGATGTTTTTGACGCCTCGGTTCATGAATCATTTTTTGCCGATGTTCTGTCGAGCGCCAACAACATCATACATGTGGTCGTATCCAGCGAGGTCGAGAACAGCAGCTACCCGGCCGCTGTGGAAGCGGCAAAGGCATTCGGCAACGTGACGGTCATCGACTGCCGGCATCTGTCCAGCGGCCAGGGCCTGGTGGTCCTGGAGGCATGCCGCCTCGCGGAGGAGGGAAAGACCCCCCAGGAGATCGAACAGGCCCTCGCTAAGTTCATCGGCCGCGTACACACCAGCTTCGTTGTCAACGAGCTCGATTTCCTGGCGAGAGCGGGCCAGATCAGTCACCGGATCGCGAACCTGACACGCGCGTTCATGATGCGGCCGGTGCTGGTCATGAAGAAGGGGCACCTCAGAGTCGGCAAGATCTATCTGGGCTCCAAGGAAAGATGCTGGCGCAAGTACATGGATTCGGTCCTGCGGAGCATCAACAACATCGATACGAGCATTCTGTTCGTGACCTATGTGGGCCTGAGCAACCGCGAAAAGGAGAGCATACGAACCTATATCCAGGGAAAGATGGAGTTTGATGAGATCTACTTCCAGAAGGCCTCCCCGGCCATCGCCGTCAACTGCGGCGCCGGCACCTTTGGCCTGCTGTACCGAGAGAATGTGTGAGCGTGTGAAAGCGTGTGAGCTCAAGATCCGGAGGAAACGGCGATGTGTGAGGTCCTGAAAAAGATCGATCCCGACGGGATGCGCAATGTAACAGACGAAGAGTGGGCCGCAGTAGAGGCGCTGATCCGCTGCCTTGACCTGGAAAAGGAGTTTGAGGTCTCCTCCGTCCACGGCAGAAAGTGCCTGTGGGACCGCGACGAGGACAGGCCGCTGGACCAGGAGTGGGCACTCGGGCATCTGGCGGGGCTTGTCCGGAAGCCGCTCGGGGAGTATGACCTGACACCGGAGCAGGCGAAAACACTCAGCTCGTTGCTCGGGGTGGAGTGATCGAGAGGCTTTTGGGGCCTGATCGGGGAGCTGATCGGATGCCTGGGGGCTCCTGATCGTGCTTGACAGTATCCTGCGGGATATGCTATAGTATACTGCGTTGCGCGTCACGCGCATACAGGGGAATCATACAATGGTTAGTATTGCGGTCTCCAAAACCGTTCATGCGGGTTCGAATCCTGCTTCCCCTGGTGAGACAGAAAGCCTTGAAAGCTCGGAGTTTTCAAGGCTTTTCTTATACCTTTCTGTCATTCCTGTCGCGGATGGGATAAGTCCTTTTAGTTTCCCCTTTCTGTTTCCCCCTTTTGCGTCCGGGAGGGCAAAGCCGGCAGGCTATTGATTGACTCATTTTGCGAAAACGTGGGTTGCGGTCAATGCGAAGATGGCTTATGATTGACTCATTTTGCAAAAACGCGGATTGCGGTCAATGCCAAGATGGCTTTTGATTGACTTATTTTTCAAAAACGTGGATTGCGGTCAATGTAATGACGATGGTATACATGAGTACAGGCGGAGCATTTCCAGTTCATCCTCCCGCCTGCGTACACACCGGATTACCGAAGGTTTGACAGGTTGCCCGGGGTGTATATCTGACTTGAAATAGGATCCGATACCTTATACTATGAATGTATAATTCGATGTGCATAAAAACGCACATGACAGAATATAGTATAATAATCAAAAAATATTCAACCTTGGAGACTGGAGAGACTTCTGTTTACATACTTAAACAGATATCTGCTCCGGACAGAGGAGCAGCTCGCGGTGGAAAGTACTGAGAACGCGGCTTCAGGATCACAGGGAAATGAACTTCCACTCGTGCTTGTTGTAAGCGATTCCACGGGAAAAATGAAGAGCCTGAAAGAGGCTTTTTCCGGAAGATACAAGGGTGTATTTGTCAGGGACGAAGCAAGTGCGGAGAAGTATCTGAAAAAGCACAACGTCGCGTTTGTTATTCGTGACGGGCAATGAGTCGATCCAGGTCAGTTACAGGTTTTGCCTGACGTACAGGAAAGGGGACAGAATCCATGTTTTGTGCGAAATGCGGAGCTAAAATCGAGAACGGAGCGGCTTTCTGCGCCGCTTGCGGCTGGAAGGTTGTTAAGCGTTCCGAAGGGCAGAATGAAAAGCCTGTCGAGCAGGCGGTCACTCAGGCTGTCGATCATGTAGAAAACGAGATCAGATCCCAGGTGACCGGCAAAGTGCAAAGCGAAGTCACACAGGTAACTGCCCGCGCGAAAAATGAGATCCGGACGCAGGTAAGCGGTCAGGTGAAACAGGCTGCGGCAGAGGCCACGGGGCTTCTTGGGATCGATGCAGCAGAACTTCCGGGAGAAGTGGCGCTGGGCGAGTTCGGCGGCGCGTTGGGGAGCCTCTCTTCAATCCTCGGACCGGGACGAACATTCGTGACTTCGATCAAAGAGTTTTTCAAAAGCTTCACCAGTCTGAAAGCACTGATCCCGGCTCTGATCATTGCTGTCATCTGGCTCGTGCAGGCCCTGCTGACATACAACGGTGTGGAAGGTGACTTCCTTGATGTCACCAAAGTGATCACCTATATGCGTGGCGGTCTCGGCAGATCCGCTGTCGGATTTGTGGGCGGTCTGATCGGCAAGGGCGTTATCGCGGCGGCATTTGCTACGATCGTGACCGGCGGCGGACTCCAGATCCTGAAGGGGATACCGCGCCTGTTCACCGGAAAGAATTTCAAAAAGAATTCGATCGGCTTCTATCTGCTTGGCATCGGACTTTCTCTTATGCTCTACCAGTTCTTTGCCGGGAATGCAACCATCGAGAGTATTGCCGCCGCAGTCTCTGCCATGCTCCTTTCCCTGCGGGCGCTGGGCGGAAGATGCGGCTTTCTGTTTTCCCTGGTCCGCTCGATGACCGCGAAAAAGACTGCTGCCGGTGCGAGGACGCCGAGGGACGAAAAGCCACAGGCGTTGTTTGCAGGTCTTACTGCCGGCTTCGCGCTTGCCATTCCGCTGTCCCTGATCCCCTCAGATTCCGATTTTCTCTCGACGCTGTCATTGGAGAGCAATCTGATCCCGTTGCTCCTGGGCGTTTTGTTAACTGTACTCGGGCTGGTTTTCACGATCCTCGGTGTGGTTCGTACAACAGCACTGGCAACCGGTCTGCTTATCCTGCTCCTTCCCGTCCTTCCGTTTTTTGCTCAAAAGGCCAGTGCGGTTTCGACTTTTACTATCATCCCGGATTGGGACATGGAGGAGTTCCGGGAAGGAGGCCTGTTTTACAAGAGCAATTACGGATGGCATCCCGCTCATACGATGTTTCTGTTCGCCAACGCGGGGGAACTGACCATTGAGAGCACCGGAAACGGCTACCATCTGACCGTCCCCGGAGTCAGCGGTGAGTGGAATAATGAACTCCAGGGTCAGGATCTTGAAGGAAACTCTTACTGGGTGAAGAAATGGGAGTATGAAGGCTTTTCCATGACGGCGCCTAAGGAAGAGAAAGGAAAGGGAAGCATCGACCAGTGTATCATCACTTTCACGCTGGACAGTCCGTTTACGCTGTATTACTATCATGAGAATCACTGGCAGCCGAAACCGGAATGGACGGACGATTGGGACATCAAAGAACTCACGGGAACCGTCCGGGAGATGAAACTGGTTCTTACGATCAGGGAGCCAGACGGTACACCTAATGCCTGGATGGACTGGGAAGAAGATGTCAGCTGGGTGGAGAATATTACAGGTTACGATAGTTATTCGGGCGATCAGGACTTCAAGCATACAGTGGAAAATGTTCAAAAACGTGACCGGAACATGGGATATCTGACACAGGGGTTTAAGATGCCTGGTGAAGATGATACAGAAGAGGAAGAAGAGGAGATCGACGACGAAAAAGAGATCGAGATCACTACGGATGCCGATGAGGATGAGGGGGAGACAGAAGAGGAGATCGAAGAAGAGATCGTCGTAAAAAAGAAGAAAAACAAGAAAAGCAAGAAGACGAAAAGCGAAGATGACCTCGACCCGGCAGATGTCGCACTCGTTTCCACCACAGGCGCAGGAGCAGCCGCAGCCGGCGCTGCCGCCGCATCCGGAAAAACAGGCACGGAAGACGCTGACGAAGATAAAAAAAAGAAAAAGCGCTACAAGATGAAGGTTAAAAAGGACTTCGGAAACCGTATCTCTTCCGGAGAAGTTAAGGAAGTCTACGCAAGGATCGTCGAAGTGGATCCTGAGACAGGCGAAGAGAAAGACCGCCCGGACCTGTCGGACAGGATCGAGATCTACAGCGATGACGGTGTCTTTGAGCCGCAGATGAATGGAGGCCTTTCCAGCGGGTACAAAGGGGCTGTCGTGAAGGTGGCGAATGATGTAAAAGCAACGGAAGGCTGCATCTGCTTTAGGTTCATCGGCGAGGGCGGCAGCTTTACCAACCGGATGCGTTTTCTTGTCACGGCACCCATGCTTGAGTTTGACCAGCCGAACATTGCGATCGCCCATGACTTTGACAAGCCGGTAAAACCGTATTTCGTGGTGATAGGCATGTCCGATGCACATAAGGTGAGTGCAAAGATCACACCGGATGATGCTTTTGACGTCAACATCACTGAGGGTGAGGATCTTGGCGTCGAAGGAGCAAAGCTCTACTACGCGAACATCACGCCCAAGAGCTCCCGGCCCTCCATGGAGGACCGGGATCCGGGGGCCTCACTGTATTACAGGATGGAAGTAGAGGCAGTGGAACCTTCGAACGGCGTCAAAGTGACGAATGAGCTTCCGATCGCGAGGGTTCGGACCGGCCTTACCGTGACCGCCAAGAGCATCGACTGCTTCTGGTACAAGCATGCCACGAGCGAGATCGCCGAGTATGACGGCCTACGCCGCCGCGTAGTGGTACGTGACAAGTTCGCGGAGA